>NZ_JBEYYR010000009.1:0-271236 GCF_040645635.1 Streptomyces sp. NPDC046727 | reverse complement strand
CCGCGCCCGGCGGCCCGCCCGGCGGGCGGCCCGCCGGCCGGGGGCCGGCGCCCCCCCCCCCCCCCCCCCACGGCCCGCGGCCACAGCCCCTGTCCGCCGACGAGACACGAAGGTGTCCATGCTTCCCGCTGCCCCCGAGCAGGCTCCCCCGTCACGCCCCCCACGCCCGCCCCGGACCGGGCCGGAGAGAAGAGCGCGGCGCCGCGCACCGAGCGGGCTGTTCGAACCCGCCCAGCTCGTCCGCTCGTTCCCCGACGCCCTGCGCAAGCTGCACCCGCGTGCCCTGGTCAGGAACCCGGTGCTGTTCGTGGTGTCCGTCGGCGCGGTCCTGACCACCCTGTCGGCGCTGCTCCACCCGGCCGTCTTCACCGGGGTCATCAGCCTGTGGCTGTGGCTGACGGTGGTCTTCGCCAACCTCGCCGAGGCGGTCGCCGAGGGCCGCGGCAAGGCGCAGGCCGAGTCGCTGCGCAGAGCCCGCACGGACACGGTGGCGCTGCGTGTGCTCGACTGGCGCTACGGCACCGATCCGCGCACCGCCCGTACCGAGGCGGTGGCCGCCACCGCCCTCAAACCCCTGGACGTCGTGGTGGTCGAGGCGGGCGAGACGATCCCGGCGGACGGCGATGTGATCGACGGGGTCGCCGCCGTCGACGAGTCCGCCGTCACCGGTGAATCGGCGCCGGTCATCCGGGAGTCGGGCGGGGACCGCAGCGGGGTCACGGGCGGTACGACGGTCCTGTCCGACCGGATCGTCGTCCGGGTCGACGCCCGCCCCGGGCACAGCTTCCTGGACCGGATGATCGCCCTGGTGGAGGGTGCCTCCCGGCAGAAGACCCCGAACGAGATAGCGCTGAACATCCTGCTGGCCTCCCTCACGATCGTCTTCGTCCTGGTCGTGGTCGCCCTGCAGCCGATGGCCGAATATGCCGACGCCGCCCAGTCCACGACCGTGCTGGTCGCCCTCCTCGTCACGCTCATCCCGACCACGATCGGCGCCCTGCTGTCCGCGATCGGCATCGCGGGCATGGACCGGCTGGTGCAGCGCAACGTGCTCGCCATGTCCGGCCGGGCGGTGGAGGCGGCGGGGGACGTGAACACCCTCCTGCTGGACAAGACCGGCACCATCACCCTGGGCAACCGCGAGGCCGCGGCCTTCGTGCCGCTGCCCGGCATCGACGAACGCCGGCTCGCGGACGCGGCCCAGCTGTCGTCCCTGGCCGACGGGACCCCGGAGGGCCGCTCCGTCGTCGTCCTCGCCAAGAACCGGTACGGGCTGCGGGCGCCCGCCGAGGGCGAGCTGGCGAACGCCCGCTGGGTGGCGTTCAGCGCGCAGACCCGGATGAGCGGGGCCGACCTGCGCTGGGCGGGCGGCGCCGTCCGCGCCATCCGCAAGGGCGCCGCCCAGCAGGTCATCGAGTGGGTGCAGATGTACGGCGGCCACGTGCCGCCCGAAGCACGGATGTACGCCGACGCCGTGGCCGCCTCCGGCGGTACCCCGCTGCTGGTCGCCGTGCACGACTGGGACGGACCGCGTGTCCTCGGCCTGATCCACCTGAAGGACGTCGTCAAGGACGGCATCCGCGAGCGCTTCGCCGAGCTGCGCCGCATGGGCATCCGCACGGTCATGGTCACCGGCGACAACCCGCTCACCGCCCGCGCCATCGCCCAGGAGGCGGGAGTGGACGACTACCTGGCCGAGGCGACCCCCGAGGACAAGCTCGCCCTCATCAAGCGGGAGCAGGCCGGCGGCAGGCTCGTCGCCATGACCGGCGACGGCACCAACGACGCGCCCGCGCTGGCTCAGGCCGACGTCGGCGCGGCCATGAACACCGGTACGTCGGCCGCCAAGGAGGCCGGCAACATGGTCGACCTCGACTCCAACCCGACCAAGCTCATCGAGATCGTCGAGATCGGCAAGCAACTCCTCATCACCCGGGGCGCGCTGACCACGTTCTCCGTCACGAACGACGTGGCGAAGTACTTCGCGATCATCCCGGCGATGTTCGCGGGCTCGTACCCGGGCCTGGAGTCCCTCAACGTCATGGGCCTGCACAGTCCGACCTCCGCGATCACCTCCGCGATCATCTTCAACGCGCTGATCATCGTCGCCCTGATCCCGCTCGCCCTGCGCGGCGTGCGCTACACCCCGTCGTCCGCACACGACCTGTGGTGCCCGGCCTCGGCTGAGGCGCGCATAGCGTTCAGCCCCCTTCATTGCAACGAACATACGGAGTGCCGTTGCGTTAGACGCAAGGCCGTTGCAACGATTTCTTAGCGCTGGCCTGCACATATGTTGCTCGCGCGCAACGAGTCTGTTGCCTTATCTGTGAATGCAACGTAGCTTTTCTGTCGTCGGAAACAATGAGCGAGCACAGGAGAGCACGATGCAGAAGTTCGACACCCCCGCCCCGATCTCCGCCGTCCTGGACATCCCCGCCGGTCGCGTCCAGCTGATCGCCGCCGACCGGGCCGACACCACGGTCGAGATCCGGCCCGCGAACGCCGCCAAGAGCCGCGACGTGAAGGCGGCCGAGCAGATCGAGGTCGCCTACGGCGACGGCGTCCTGCGGATCGCGGCCCCGGAGGCGAAGAACCAGCTCTTCGGCCCCTCCGGAGCCGTGGAGGTCACCGTCCAGCTACCCGCCGGCTCCCGCATCGAGGGCCAGACGGCCGGCACCGAGCTCCGCGGTGTCGGACGGCTCGGTGACGTCGTCTTCGACGGCGCGTACCACCAGATCAAGATCGACGAGGCCGCGAGCCTGCGCCTCACCGCCATCGACGGCGACGTCGAGATCGGCCGGCTGGCCGGTTCCGCCCAGATCCGCACCGCGCGGGGTGACATCCGGATCGCCGAGGCCGGGCGCGGCACGGTCGTGCTCCGCACCGAGTCCGGGGACATCTCGGTCACCGCCGCCGCAGGCGTCTCGGCCGCCCTGGACGCCGGCACCGGCCACGGCCGCATCAACAACGCCCTCAAGAACGACGGCACCGCCGAACTCGACATCCGCGCCACCACCGCCCACGGCGACATCACCGCCCACAGCCTCTGACGAGACACCTCACGCGACCAGGGGGACCCCCGTGACGAAGAACAGCACGTCCTCGACCGATTCGAAGTGGACCGGCATGGTGGCGGTGGACGACACGGCTCTGGCCGTCACCGACACCGGCGGGCCCGGTATCCCCGTGATCTACCTCAACGGCCAGTTCGCCACCCAGGGGTACTGGCGGCGGGTCCTCGCCGACCTGGGGACGGGGTGGCGGCACATCACCTACGACGAGCGGGCCCGCGGCAGGAAGTCGAAGCGTTCGGCGGACTACTCCTTCGAGGCCGCCGTCCGGGACGTCGACGCCGTCCTCGCGGCCCGGGGCGTGGACCGGGCGCTGGTGGTGGGCTGGTCCTACGGAGCGTTCGTCGCGGCGCACTGGGCCAGCCGCAATCCCGACCGCACCGTGGGCGCGGTCCTGGTCGACGGCGCGCAGCCGTACGACTGGCTGGACGAGGCCATGGAGCAGCGGATCCGGAGGATGTTCCGGCGGATGGGCTGGTTCCTGCCGCTGCTGCGCCCCACGGGCCTGACCCCGCGGATGAATGCCGAGCAGATGGCGGACTGCAACATCGAGCTCGGCAAGCTCGCCCGCGAGCGGGAGCTGGGCCCCGTGCTGGACAGCATCACCGTCCCGGCGCGGTACGTGGTCGCCTCGGGGACGTCCCTCGGAAGCAGGGGTGACGAGCAGGAACGGATCCGCGCCGGCCTCGCCGCGGTGACCGCCCGCAACCCGGACATCCGCATCAGCGCGAAGGTCGCCAGCAACCACGACGCGATCCTGAAGAAGGACTTCCGCGCCGTCGCCGACGCCGTACGCGAGATCGCCGCCCTCGGAAGCGGGGTCCGCGCGTAGCGGGCGCCGACTCCCCCGTACGGCCCAGTCGACCTCCACGCAAGAGAGCGCCTCGCACCCTGATGCGCGGCCAGCGCTCAGCCCGCCGGTCTTAACGGAAGCTTGACGCACCCGGTGGAATGACCCATGGGCCCGTGTGTGACTCCCTGCTTACGCTGGTGCCGCCGTCCGCGTGATGGCCGGAACCACACGCCGAGCCGCACATCAGGAGAGCACGTCGATGGCCACCACCGAACAGCCGCCGCCGAGCCGGCTGCGGACGTGGATGCTGGAGGGCCTGTCCGACATGGGCAAGCACGGCGGCCACACCGGCCCGCACGCCGAGCCGGAGCCCCCGCACAAGGGTCAGCGCTGGTACCGCGTGATGTGCCTGACCGGCGTCGACTACTTCTCCACCCTCGGCTACCAGCCCGGTATCGCCGCCCTCGCGGCCGGCCTGCTCTCCCCGATCGCCACCCTCGTCCTCGTCGTCGTCACCCTGGCGGGCGCCCTCCCGGTGTACCGCCGGGTGGCGGAGGAGAGCCCCCACGGCGAGGGCTCCATCGCGATGCTGGAGCGGCTCCTCTCCTTCTGGCAGGGCAAGCTCTTCGTCCTCACCCTGCTCGGCTTCGCGGCCACCGACTTCCTGATCACCATCACCCTGTCGGCCGCCGACGCTTCCACGCACCTCATCGAGAACCCGCACCTCACCAGCACCCTGCACGGCCGGCAGCTGCTCATCACCCTGCTGCTGGTGGCCCTGCTGGGCGCGGTGTTCCTCAAGGGCTTCCTGGAGGCGATCGGTGTCGCGGTGGCCCTGGTGGTGGTCTATCTCGGCCTGAACGCCGTGGTCGTGGTGGTCGGGCTGTGGCACGTGCTCACCGCCGGGCACGTCGTCACCGACTGGACCAGCGCCCTGACCACCGAGCACGGCAACGTCTTCGCCATGATCGCCGTGTCCCTGCTGGTCTTCCCGAAGCTCGCCCTCGGCCTCTCCGGCTTCGAGACCGGCGTCGCCGTCATGCCCCACGTCCAGGGCGACCCGGACGACACCGAGGACCAGCCGAAGGGTCGTATCCGGGACACCAAGAAGCTGCTGACGGCCGCCGCGCTGATCATGAGCGTGTTCCTGATCACCACCAGCTTCATCACGACGGTGCTGATCCCGGAGCACGAGTTCAGGGACGGCGGCAAGGCCAACGGCCGCGCGCTGGCGTATCTGGCGCACGAGTACCTGGGCGGAGCCTTCGGCACGGTCTACGACCTCTCGACCATCGCCATCCTGTGGTTCGCCGGCGCCTCCGCCATGGCGGGCCTGCTCAACCTCATGCCCCGCTATCTGCCCCGCTACGGCATGGCCCCGCACTGGGCCCGCGCCGTGCGTCCCATGGTGATCGTCTTCACCCTGGTCGCCTTCCTGGTGACGTGGATCTTCGACGCCGACGTCAACGCGCAGGGCGGCGCCTACGCCACCGGTGTCCTGGTCCTGATGTCCTCCGCGGCGATCGCGGTGACCATCGCCGCCCGCCGGGCCGGGCAGCGCGGCTGGACCATCGGTTTCGCGACCGTGTCCGCCGTCCTCCTCTACGTGACCGTCGCGAACGTCGTCGAGCGCCCGGACGGTGTGAAGATCGGTGCCTGCTTCATCGTCGGCATCATCCTGGTCTCGCTGGCGTCCCGGCTGGCCCGCGCCTTCGAGCTGCGCGTGACCAGCGTGACGCTGGACGACATGGCGGAACGATTCATCAGGGACATGGCCAGCCGCAAGATCCGGTTCATCGCCAACCAGCCCGACGCGCGGGACAAGGCCGAGTACCGCGACAAGATCGAACAGATCCGGGCCGACAACGACATGCCCGAGCAGGAGGACTTCGTCTTCGTCGAGGTCACGGTCACCGACCCCTCCGAGTTCGAGGCGGGCCTGACCGTACGCGGCGAGGTCCTGCACAACCGCTACCGCGTGCTGACCCTGGAGTCCTCCTCCATCCCCAACGCCCTCGCCGCGCTCCTGCTGCACGCCCGCGACACCACCGGCTGCACCCCGCACATCTACTTCGAGTGGACCGAGGGCAACCCCTTCGCCAACTTCCTCCGCTTCTTCCTCTTCGGCCAGGGCGAGGTCGCCCCCGTCACCCGAGAGGTGCTGCGCGAGGCGGAACCGGACCGCGCCCGCCGCCCCCGCGTCCACACCGGCTGAGGACCGGCTCGGGCGGCACGTCAGGATCCCGTCAGGATTCACCCGTACCGCGCCAGGGCCCCGTAAGCAACGGTCGCCGGACCCCGCACGGCCGCCTAGCGTCAGCGACATGCGACGGAGCGGACCGGCGGGCTCGGCCGACGACCGCCACTGGCGTGGCAGCGCCCGGCTCGCGGTGAGCTGCGCCCTGCTCTTCTGTCTCCTGGTCGACTGGGACGCGGGAAGCCTGACGCCGTTGCGCGCCCTCCTCTGGATGACCCTGTCGGCCGCGGTGTGCGCCGTCCTGCTCCCCCCGCGGGTGAGCGCGGGCCCCGGCTGGCTGGCGGTACGCACACCCTGGCGCCGGCACCTGGTCCGTACGGACGCGCTGGCAGCCGTACGGCAGTACGAGGGCCCCTCCTCCCACCTGGTCCTCCGGGACGTCCACGGGCACCGCCTCGAACTCGACCCCCGGATCCTCGCCGCCGACCCCCTGCTCTGGCACGAACTCGACACGGGCGTACGCCGCTCCCTGGAGCGCGGCACGCTGCGCCAGGGAGCGGATGTCCTCGACCGGCTGGGCCATCGCATCGACGACGAGACGGTGCGGGCGGTGCTCCGGGCCTCGGGGCTCTCCTGAGCTTCCCCAGAGCACCACGGGGTGCGGTGGGCACGCTGATGGCTAGTCTGCTCCGGTGACGACCGAGCTGACCCTGCTGCCCCGAGTCGCCTGTCGTGGACGGGAGATCACCGCGCCCCGGCTGCGCGGGCTGTTGGCGTTGCTCGCCGAGGATCTGCGTACCGGATGCAGCACGGGCCGGCTGGTGGAGGGTCTGTGGCCGGACGAGCTGCCGGAGCGGCCGGGCAAGGCGGTGCAGGTCCTCGTGTCGCGGCTCAGGGCGCAGCTGGGTGCCGACCTGGTCGTGAGCACACCGACGGGCTACCGGCTGGCGCTGGAGGAGAGGCAGGTCGACAGTTCCGCGCTGTTGCTGCACGAGGCGGCGAGTGCCGAGCGGGCGCGGGCGGGGGACCACGAAGGCGCCTTGGCGCAGGCCGAGGCGGGACTGGCCCTGTGGGACGGGAGCGCGGGCGCCGGGCCGGGAGAGGATCCGCACGATCCGGTGGTGGTACTGCGTGCCGGACGGGTCGGGGCGCTCCGGTCCCTGGTCCGGTCGCGCGCGCTCGCGCTCGCGCGGCTGGGGCGGCGGGAGGAGGCCGCGGCTCCGCTGGCCGGGCTGGCCCGGGAGCTGCCGCGGGACGAGGAGGTCCTGGCGGAGCTGCTGCGCTGCGAGGCCGCGACGGCGGGGCGGGCCGCGGCGCTGACCCGCTACGACGTCTACCGGCGCGGGCTGCGTGAGGAGTTGGGTGCCGACCCGGGCCCCCGGCTGAGGTCCGTGTACCAGGAGTTGCTGAGCGCGGACGTGCCCCGGGTCCGCCGGGGAGTGCCGCACGAGCCGAACCCGCTGCTGGGGCGGGACGCCGACGTCGCCGCCGTGGCCGGGCTGCTGCGCGAGGCCCGGGTGGTCACCGTCGTCGGTCCCGGCGGGCTGGGCAAGACGCGTCTCTCCCACGCGGTGAGCCGGGCGGCCGAGCAGCCCGTGGTGCACTTCGTCGCGCTGGCCGGTGTCGTGGCCGACGACGACGTGGCCGGGGAGGTGGCGTCGGCCGTGGGCGCCGGTGAAGGCCGGCAGTTCACCGCCGGCGGCGATGCGGCGGCCGGCATCGTCACCGCGCTGAGCACCGGGCCCGCGCTGCTGGTGCTGGACAACTGCGAGCACGTGGTCACCGGCGTGGCCGCTCTCGTACAGGCGCTGGTCTCGCGGTCGAAGGAGCTGCGGATCCTGGCCACCAGCCGGGCTCCGCTGGGGCTGACCTCGGAGTCCGTGTACGCCCTGCCGGAGCTGTCCCTCGCGACCTCCGTCGAACTCTTCGAGCAGCGGGCGCGGGCCGCCCGGCCCGGCGTGGAGCTGCCCGCCGACGGGGTGGCCGAGATCTGCCGGCACCTGGACGGGCTGCCGCTGGCCGTGGAGCTGGCCGCGGCCCGGGTGCGGGTGCTGTCCGTGCCCGACATCTCACGCCGGCTCCGGGACCGCTTCGCCCTGCTGCGCGGCGGCGCACGCGACGTACCCGAGCGGCATCGCACGCTGCGGGCCGTGGTCGAGTGGAGCTGGAACCTGCTGGAGCCCGACGGCCGGGCGGCGCTGCGGGCGCTGTCCGTGTTCCCCGGGGGCTTCACCGAGGACGCGGCGGAGTGCGTGCTCGGCGGGACCGGGGACGCGCTCGACCTGCTGGAGCAGCTGGCCGGCCAGTCTCTGGTCAAGGTGGGCGACAGCCCTTCCGGGGTGCGCTTCCACATGCTGGAGACGCTACGGGAGTTCAGCGCCGCCCGGCGCGCCGAGGCCGGCGAGGAGGAGGCGGTCACCGACCGGTTCCTGTGCTGGGCGCGGGAGTTCGGCCGTGCGCACCACGATGTGCTGTTCAGCGGCGATCCGCTGCCCTCCTGGACCCGTATCCGGGCCGAGCAGGACAACCTCGTCCTGGCGCTTCGGCACGCGCTGGCCCGCGCCGACGGGCCCGCCACCGCGGCGCTCACCGCCGTGCTGTCCTCCTTGTGGGCCACCGACACCAACTACGCCCGGCTGGCCGCGCTCGCCGCCGAGACCGGCGGGCCGCTGTCCCACTTCCGCCCCGGGCCCGAGGATGTCGAGCCGGCCCGCACGGCGGCGACGGTGTGCACGGCCAGCCTTTTCATGGGCTACGGCCCGCACGCCCTGCGCCAGCTCGTCACGCTGCGCCGGCTGCCGCCCGCCCCGCCGGACACCCTGCTACGGGCGGCGGCCGTCGTGCTGTGCGCCGTCCCGGACATGCACCCGCCGCGGTACGCGCGGCTGCGGGAGCTGTGCGACGCCGACGCGCCCATGGTGGCGGGCGTCGCGGCGGGCGTCGCCAGCTACCTGTGGGAGTCCGAGCACGAGACGGAGCACGCGCTTCGGTGCGCCCGCCGGATGCTCGACGCGCTGGGGCCGCTGGGCAATCCGGCCATGCAGCTGCTCAGTCACGGGCGGATCAGTGAGCTGTGCCTGCGGACCGAGCGCGGCGAGGAGGCGTACGAGCATCTGCGGGCCGCGCTGGACGGGTTCGGTGGGTTCAGCGACTGGATGGACTCGGTCGGCGTCCACTGGGGGCTGGTGCTCGCGTGTCTGCAGCGCGGGGAGGTCGACGAGGCGGAGTACTGGCTGGGACTCGCGGCACTGGACCAGCAGCCCGAGGCCGCACAGATCTACACCCCCGATCTGTCCGCCCGGGCGGAGATCGCGCTGGCCCGGGGGCTGACCGAGGTCGGGCTCGGGCTGTGGCGCCGGGCGGTGGAGCGGATACGGGAGGACAGCCTGCTGCAGGCCGACGACCCGTTCGTGGATCAGTGGTTGCTCCAGGTGCAGTCGGCCGCGCTGGCGGCGCACGCGCTCCACGGCCGGCTGGAGCCGGTGGCCGGACTGGCCGAGCAGCTGCGGGAACGGCTGCTCGGGATGCTGTCCGGCTCTTCGGACGACAGGTCCCCGGTGGAACTGCCGGTGTACGGCACGGTCCTGCTGGCACTCGGACTCGCCGGGCTGGCCAGGGGCGACACGCCGGCCGTACGGCTGGTGGCGCTGGCGGAGCGGATGCCGGTGATGCGGGAGTTCCCGAGCATGTCCTCGGACCGGTCCCGGCAGAGGGCCGAGGACGCCGACAGGGCGGCGTACGCCGACGCGAGGTCGGGATACGCCGCCCTGGGGCGGGAGGAGCTGCGAGCGGCGGCGCTGCGCGAACTCACCGCCGCGGCTCGCGGTTGAACTGCGCCTTGGACCACAGGTAGCCCAGCAGGCTCAGCCCCAGGCACCAGGCGACGGCCAGCACCGCGTTCTTCGTACCGATCTCGCTGCCCAGCAGCAGCCCGCGCAGGGTCTCGATGGCGGGTGAGAACGGCTGGTACTCGGCGAACCAGCGGAACCAGCCCGGCATGGCGTCCACCGGCACGAACGCGCTGGACAGGAACGGCAGCATCACCAGGGGCGTACCGATGTTGCTGGCACCCTCGGGGTTGGGGCTCACCAGGCCGATGCCGACCGCGAGCCAGGTCAGCGCGAGGCTGACCAGCGCCATCAGGCCGGCCGCCGCGATCCACTCCACCGGCGTCGCGTCGGGCCGGAAGCCGATGGCCAGTCCGATGCCCAGGACGAGCACCAGAGCCAGCAGCGTCTTGATCACGCTGCCGATCACATGGCCGATCAGCACGGAGGCGCGGGAGATCGCCATGGTGCGGAACCGGGCCATGATGCCCTCGGTCATGTCGGTGCACACGGATACGGCGGTGCCGAGCGAGGTCATGGCCACGGTCAGCAGAAGGATGCCGGGGACCAGGTAGGCGATGTAGTCGGAACGGTCCGCGTGGCCGCCGTTGATGCCGGCGCTCATCACGTCACCGAAGACGTAGACGAAGAGCAGCAGCAGGATGACCGGGGTGAGCAGGAGGTTCAGGGTGAGGGACGGGTAGCGGCGGGCGTGCAGGAGGTTGCGCCGCAGCATGGTGAGGTTGTCGCGGAAGGCGTGGGTGGCGGCGCTCATCGGACGGTCTCCTTGTCGGCGGAGGCGGTGGTGGCGGTAGCGGTGTCGCCGGTCAGGGCGAAGAACACGTCGTCCAGGTCCGGGGTGTGCACGGACAGTTCGCCGGCCTCGACGCCGGCGGCGTCCAGCCAGTCGAGGATGGCGCGCAGCTCGCGCTGGCTGCCGTCGCTGGGGATCTGCAGGGTGAGCGCGTCGTCGTCCCGGGTGGTCTCGCGCAGTGCGGTGGCCGCCCGCTCGTACGCCACCGGGTCGGAGAACCGCAGCCGTACGTGACCGCCGGGGACGAGCCGCTTCAGCTCCTCGGCGCTGCCCTGGGCGACGAGCTTGCCGCCGTTGAGCACCGCGATGCGGTCGGCGAGCTGATCGGCCTCCTCCAGGTACTGGGTGGTGAGGAAGACGGTCGTACCGCCGGAGACCAGTTCGCGGATGATCCCCCACATGGTGTGGCGGGAGCGCGGGTCGAGTCCGGTGGTCGGCTCGTCGAGGAAGATGATCCGCGGGCTGCCGACCAGGGTCATGGCGATGTCGAGGCGGCGCTTCATGCCGCCGGAGTAGGTGGAGGCGGGCTTCTTCGCGGCCTCGGTGAGGTCGAAGCGCTCCAGCAGCTCGGTGGTGACCCGCCGCCCCTCACGCTTGGACAGGTGGTGCAGGTCCGCCATCAGGAGCATGTTCTCCTCGCCGGTGATCAGCCCGTCCACGGCGGAGAACTGACCGGTGACCCCGATCGCGGCACGCACCGACTGGGCCTCGGCGGTGAGGTCGTGCCCGGCGATCCGCGCCTGCCCGCCGTCGGCGGAGATCAGGGTGGACAGGATGTTGACCGCCGTGGTCTTGCCGGCGCCGTTCGGCCCGAGCAGCGAGAAGATCGTGCCGGTGGGCACGTGGATGTCGATGCCGTCGAGGACGGTCTTGTCCCCGTAGGCCTTGCGCAGCCCGGTGGCCGCGATCGCGAATTCCTGGTCCGTCGTCGTCATGCCCCAGAGCGTGCGGCCGAGGCGGTTCAGCGCGGCTTCAGAACGGTTTCAGCCGCTCGGCAGAGGCTTCAGACCAGTGAAACGCACAGTTCAGGCCCAGTCGGCGTCGGTGGGCTCGGGCGCCGGCCGACGCGGTCGCCGCATCCGCGACTATCAGATGAGTACGCGTCTTGTGCCCTAAACGCTTGATTAGAGCGACAATTTGATGATCAGTTGGATAAGTCGTCGTCCTCCGTGCTTGGGTGCGCTGTGTAGCAAGTCACCTGCCCGTGAAGGACATTGACCTTGAGCATCACTGTCGACTCGTCGCGCCTCTCGCTCGTGCGCGAGGAGTCCACCTATCTGGCGATCCGCACCAGCCAGGGCGGTCGGACCGTCTACACGACGCGCATCCCGCTCGCCGACCTCTCGGTCATCCTCACCATCCCCGACCCCGCCAAGCCGGATCCGGACAACCGCAAGGTGGACATCAACCACGCCAAGGGCTTCGGCCAGTACCTCGCGGACAACCCCGGCTGGGTGGCTCCGGCGCTCCTCATCCGCGACACCGGCAGCTGCCGCTTCGAGCCGATCAGCGAGGACGGCTCGGTGGGCTACCTCACCGTCCCCTGGTCCATCGGCGGTATCGGGCGCCTGATCACGATCGACGGCCAGCACCGCATCCTCGGGGTCCACCTGGAGAAGAAGCGCATCACGGACGAGGTCTCCCGCATCGACCGGGAGATCCTCCGCGCCAACGAGACCAAGAAGGCGAAGCTGGAGCAGGACCGCGAGGCTCTGATCGGCCGGATGCAGCGGCTCAAGGACGAGTTCGTCGGCATCGACATCTACGTGGAGCGCGACGGCGTCAAGGGCCAGCAGATGTTCGTCGACGTCGCGGACAACGCCAAGGGCATCTCCGGTGCCGTCCGGGCCCGTTTCGACACCTCGCGCATCGCCAACCGCACGCTCAGCGACATCGTCACCCACCCCCTCTTCCTGGGCAAGATCGACATCGAACGGGACCGGATGACCCTGGCCAACCGCAACCTGATGGGCGCCAAGCACGTCGCCGACATCACGCGGGCCGTCATCGCCGGCCCCGGTGGCCGCGTCAGCAAGAAGGTCGAGTCGCTGACCGACAACGAGGTCATCGAGAGCGTCCGCGGCTTCCTGGACGTCATCTCCGTCGCGTTCACCGCACTCGCGGAGATCACCGAGGAGGACGTGGACAACTACGACCCCTCGCTCTCCGAGAAGAGGAAGAACGAGCCGCCGGCGCCCCCCACCAACGCCATGAGGCTGCGCGAGTCCTCGCTCCTGGGCTCGGTGGGCATGCTCCGCGTCCTGGGCGGCGTCTATCGCAACCTGCGGGAGGACGGCGCCGAGGACGGTGACATCCAGGAGTTCTTCAAGCGGCTCGACCGGCACATGAGCGCCCCGGTCACCGAGGACAGCATCTGGCGTACCACGGCCGCGAACGAGGACTTCGAGCCGAACGCCTCCGCCCCGATCATGCGGCAGCAGAACGTCGTGCACCTCACCAAGGTGATCACGGACTGGTACAAGAAGGCCCCGGCCGCCATGTGATCTCCACCAGTGCGCGAAGGGTTCCCGGGTCGCGACCCCCTGTCCGTGGAAATCGATCCGCGCTCACCCGGGCCCCGGCAACCTCCGCGCCGCCCCGCTCGCCAGACCCATGGCCATCCGGCAGAGGTCCTTGTCCGGCGCCTCGCCTCGGACCACGATCGTCAGGGTCTCGGTCGTCTCGTGGTGTCGGTCGTCGGTGTACGTGCGTTGTGCCGCCCTCGCCCGGCACATGTCGGGGCCGTCCGCCTCCGGCTGGACGAGGGCCGGGCGGCCCTGGACGCGGGTCGGGATGCCGTCGGTGGCGGAGAGGGGCCGGCCGCGGTCGAAGGGGACGACGACGTCCAGGTGCGCTGACCGTCACGGTGACGTCGTCGCCGGCCGGCGCGAGCAGGCGCTCGCAGGTGCCGCTCTCCGGGGGCCCGTCCACGACGGTGACGGCGCCTTCCGTCCGCACCCGTGCCGTGGCCTTCGGGCTTCCTCGGTCGTGCAGGGGTCCGTGGCGCGGGTCAGGTGCGGCCGGGGACGCTCGGTGTCGGCGGCGTCCGTCAGGCGTGGCAGGAAGGGGACGGAGATCGTCGTCGCGGCTGCCAGTCCCGCCGCCGGCAGCCATGCGCGGCGGCGTTGCCACAGGGGCGGCCGGGGGCCGTGGGGTGGCGCGCCGGGGGCGGTGGGGTGAGCGGGGGCGGGCCCGCGCGGTTGCGCACGACGGTGATCTCGTGGCCCGCGTTGATCGCCTTGTTCACCGGCGTCGTACGTTCCCCGCCCTCGCTCGTGGCGATCTCGGTCTGCGTGCCGCTTCCCGTGGTGTCGGATGTCCTCGGCCGTCCGACGCAGGGCTCAACCGCCTTGCCCTCCCGGCGACTCGATCGCTGTCACCCGAACGGGCAAGGCGGAGTTCCGGAGGGTCACAGGCCCACGTCGCGGCTGCGGATGTCCGCCAGCGACTCGCGGCGGACCAGGAGCCGGGCGAGGCCGTCGCGTACGGCGACCACGGGCGGGCGGCCGACCAGGTTGTAGCCGGAGGCCATGGACAGGTGGTAGGCGCCGGCCACGGGTACGGCGAGCAGGTCACCGGGGCGTACGTCGGCCGGGAGGTCCACGCCGGCGGCCAGGACGTCGCCCGCCTCGCAGTGCCGGCCCACCACGGTCACCCGGGCGGGGGCCGCGGTGCTGTGCCGGCCGATCAGCCGGGGTGCGTACCGGACGCCGTACAGGGCCGGGCGCGGGTTGTCGCTCATGCCGCCGTCGACGGCCACGAACACGTGCTCGCCGGTGTGCTTGACGGACAGGACGCGGTAGACGGCGATGCCCGCCGGGCCGGCGATGGCCCTCCCCGGCTCGATGATCAGGCGCGGGGCCGGAAGGCCGGCCGTGGCGCAGGCGTCGGCGAGTTCGGCGCGGACCCTGCGGGCCAGCGCGGTGAGGTCCAGGGCCTCCTCGCCGGGGCGGTAGGCGATGCCGTGGCCGCCGCCGAGGTCGAGCTCGGGCAGGACCAGTCCGTGCTGCTCGTACAGCCGGGCCATCAGGCCGACCAGGCGGCGTACGGCGACGAGGTACGGCTTGACGCTGGTGATCTGCGAGCCCAGGTGGCAGTGCAGTCCGGTGAGTTCGAGCTGCGGCTGGTCGAGTACGCGGGCGATGGCGTGCTGGGCGTAGCCGTCGGCGATGGACATGCCGAACTTCTGGTCCTCGGTGCCGGTGCGGATCTTCTCGTGGCCGCCCGCGCTGATGCCGGGGACGACCCGGACCATGACCTTCTGGTGGCCGTCCGGGCCGACGGCGGCGGCCAGCCGGGCGATCTCGGCGGGGCTGTCGATGACGATGCGCCCGACACCGAGGCGCAGGGCGGTGTCCAGGTCGCGCGGGGACTTGGCGTTGCCGTGCAGCACGATCCGCTCGGGCGGAAAGCCGGTGGTGACGGCGAGTTCGAGTTCCCCGGCGGAGCAGACGTCGAGCCCGAGGCCCTCCTCGTCCATCCAGCGGGCCATCGCCCGGCACAGGAACGCCTTGGCCGCGTACAGGACTTTGGCGTCGGGGAAGGCGCCCCGGTAGGTGCGGCAGCGGTCGCGGACCTCGGCCTCGTCCAGGACGTAGACGGGGGTGCCGAAGCGGTCGGCGACCTCGGCGAGCGGGACGCCGCCCACCGCGAGGTCGCCGTGCGGGGATCCGGTGGTGGAGGCGGGCCACACCGACAGGCCGGCCGCAGTGGTGGGTTCGTGAACCGTGGTCATCGTGGCTGCCTCCCTCAGGCGGTCCGCAGCGCGGGGATCTCGTGCGTGACCGGGGCGACCGGCGCGGGAGCCGGGGCGGTGAACTGCGGGTCCACCGTGACGGTGGCGATGCCGAGCGGAGCGGTCAGCGCGCGCAGCGCGGGCTCGGCGAGCCGGATCCAGGGCTGGCCGGGGCCGAGGGTGGCGGTCAGCCGGCGCGGGGAGGTGAAGCCGACGGCGGTGCGCTCGCCGAGCGGGGTACGGAAGAGCCGGGCCGCACACCCGGAGGTGCCCGGCCGGACCGGGACGTACAGGGGTCCGGCCGGGAACCGATCGGAGGGCTCGGGGTCGTCGCCGTAGCGGAGTTCTGCCATGGGGGTGCCTCCCGGAAGGCAGGAAGGAGTGGTCTGGGACGCCCCGGCGGCGGGGAGGCGGGCCGGGGCTCGCGTCGACGTTATGCCCGGTGCCCCCGGCCGCCGGACCCGCCCTGACGGGATGCTGACGGCGAGCCGGGCGACCTTGACGGGACGCTGACGGGCCTGGCGGGAGGGCGTGGGTGAGCGTGCCCGTCCTACGGCCTTGACCGGTCTCCTACGAGCCCCGCCGCACGACGGCGACCACACCGGAGACGGCGGCGGTCGCGGCCAGGCCGCCGACCAGGACCAGGCCCACGCCGATCGCGAAGAGGCCGCTGGAGTCGTCCGACCAGTCGTAGGCGGCGGCGACCGCCAGGCCGGCCGGGGTGCCGAGGACCGCGCTCGCCGTGTGGCGGCGGGCCGCGGCCCAGCACACCGGGACCAGCAGGGTCAGGACCAGCCCGATCACCTGCCATGCCGCGTAGGGGCCGGTCGTCGTGCCGTCCGGCCGCACGTCCCGCTGCTGGTCCCAGCCCAGCCAGGCGGCCCAGGCCGTCACGGCGGCCGCCGCCGACGCGAGGAGCGGCAGCGTCCGGAGAACGGGGTTCAGGAGTCCTTGGCTCATGTCCCCCACCCTGTCGCCGCGCGGCGGCACCGGACAGAGCGCGCGTACTCAGGTACGCCCGAGTACACACGGCCGGGTCCGGGGCGGTGCGGGGCCGGGATCTAGGCTTCTTCCAGGAGGAGATTCGCTTCGTCTCCGTGCGGTCGTCGAAGAAGGGGCGTCTGTGCGGTCCGTCGAACATGAAGGAAGCCCCGTTGAACTTCTGGTCGCTCTATCAGCACGGCTTCGCGCGCATCGCCGCGTGCACGGGCCACACCGTCATCGCCGACCCGCACGCCAACGCCGAAGCGGTCCTGCGCCAGGCGCGCCGGTGCGCGGACGAGGGAGTCGCCGTCGCCGTCTTCCCCGAGCTGGGCCTGTGCGGCTACTCGATCGAGGACCTGCTGCTCCAGGACGCGCTGCTCGACCAGATCGAGGCGGCGCTGAGGACGCTCGTGGCCGGGTCCGCGGAGCTGCTGCCGGTGCTCGTCGTCGGCGCCCCGCTGCGCCACCGCCACCGCGTCTACAACTGCGCGGTGATCATCCACCGCGGCCGGGTCCTCGGCGTCGTACCGAAGTCGTACCCGCCGAACTACCGGGAGTTCTACGAGCGCCGGCAGATCGCCGACGGCCACGACGAGCGGGGCGGGACCATCCGCGTCGCGGGCGCCGAGGTGCCGTTCGGCGTGGATCTGCTGTTCGCCGCCGAGGACGTGCCCGGTCTCGTGCTGCACACCGAGATCTGCGAGGACATGTGGGTGCCGGTGCCGCCGAGCGCCGAGGCCGCCCTCGCCGGGGCGACCGTGCTGGTCAACCTCTCGGGCAGCCCGATCACCGTCGGCCGGGCCGAGGACCGCAGGCTGCTGTGCCGCTCGGCGTCCGCGCGCTGCCTCGCCGCGTACGTCTACGCGGCGGCCGGCCTCGGCGAGTCGACCACCGACCTGTCCTGGGACGGGCAGACCATGATCTACGAGAACGGGGTGCTGCTCGCCGAGACCGAGCGCTTCCCGCTCGGCGACCAGTACGCGGTGGCCGACGTCGACCTCGACCTGCTGCGGCAGGAGCGGCACCGGATGGGTACGTTCGACGACAACCGCCGCGCCCACGGCATGCGGACCGGCGACTTCCGGACGGTCTCGTTCGAGCTGGACCCGCCGGTCACCGACCTCGGGCTGCGGCGGCGCATCGAGCGCTTCCCGTTCGTGCCCGCCGACCCCGAGCGGCTCGCCCTGGACTGCTACGAGGCCTACAACATCCAGGTCGCCGGGCTGCAGCAGCGGCTCGCGGCGATCGGCGGACCCAAGGTCGTCATCGGGGTGTCCGGCGGGCTCGACTCCACGCACGCGCTGATCGTCGCCGCCCGGGCGATGGACCGCGCGGGCCGGCCGCGCAGCGACATCCTGGCCTTCACCCTGCCCGGCTTCGCCACCAGCGACCACACCAAGGACAACGCCCACCGGCTGATGCGCGCGCTCGGCGTCACCGCCGCCGAGCTGGACATCACGCCGACCGCGCGGCTGATGCTGAAGGAGATCGACCACCCGTTCGCCGCCGGCGAGCCGGTGTACGACATCACCTTCGAGAACGTCCAGGCCGGCCTGCGCACCGACTACCTGTTCCGGCTGGCCAACCAGCGCGGCGGCATCGTCCTCGGCACCGGCGACCTCTCCGAGCTGGCGCTCGGCTGGTCCACGTACGGCGTCGGCGACCAGATGAGCCACTACAACGTCAACTCCGGGGTGCCGAAGACCCTGATCCAACACCTGATCCGCTGGGTCATCAGCAGCGGGCAGTTCGACGACGAGACCGGCAAGATCCTGGCCGCGATCCTGGACACCGAGATCAGCCCGGAGCTGGTCCCGGGCGAGGAGATGCAGTCCACCGAGTCGAAGATCGGCCCGTACGCGCTGCACGACTTCACTCTCTTCCAGGTGCTGCGCCACGGCTTGAGGCCGTCGAAGATCGCCTTCCTGGCCTGGCACGCCTGGCACGACCGGGAGGCCGGCGCCTGGCCGCCCGGCTTCCCCGAGGCCAAGCGGGTGGCGTACGACCTGGCCGAGATCCGGCACTGGCTGGAGGTGTTCTGCCGCCGCTTCTTCGCGTTCTCCCAGTTCAAGCGCTCGGCCATGCCGAACGGCCCGAAGGTCTCGGCCGGCGGCTCCCTCTCCCCGCGCGGCGACTGGCGCGCCCCGTCGGACGGCAACGCGGAGGTGTGGCTGCGGGACCTGGAGCGCTTCGACTTCGACAGCGCGGCCGCCGGCCGGTAGTCCGCGGTACCGGCTCAGTTGTTCCAGGTCTCGTCGTACGGGTCGTGCGGCACCGGGACCGGCCGCGCCGAGGTGACCCGCAGATAGGGGATCGGGCCGTTGTTGACCGGGTCGCGGGCCAGCCGGGAGGTGGCGGTGCCCGTCACCTCCAGCCAGGCGTCGGGCCGCAGCACCGGCGGCAGCTGTCCGGTCAGCGCGATCTTCACCGGCTGGGCGTCGGCGGCGCAGCAGTTGAGGGCCATGCGGACCAGGTAGGGCCGGCCGCCGTGGTCCAGGGCGAGGAAGCCGGTGACCCGGACGGTACGGCCGTCCAGGGAGCGGCCGTGGCCGTAGGCCGCGCGGGAGGCGTAGTCGACCACGGAGAGCGGGACCGGGTCACCGGCGGGCAGCGGGCCGAGGGCGTACGGCTTCTGCAGCGCCGTACCGGAGCGCAGGGCGCTGTACGAGCCGAGGGCGGGCGGGGCGATGAGGATGAGGGCGAGCAGGGGGAGCAGCAGGAGCCAGGAGATACGGGGCTCGGGGTGGGAGTGCCCGGAGTTCCCGGTGCCTCTGCGCTTGCGTTCGTACCAGGCCGTGGCCAGGGCCGCCGCGATCAGGACCGCGCCCGAGAGCAGCAGCAGCGGGCGCAGCTCCGCCTTCACATAGCGCAGCGCGAGATCGGTGGCGCCCGCGTGCAGCAGGGCCCCGCCGAGCAGGAACAGCACGGCCGCCTGGGCCTGACGGTTCACAGGAGCACCGCCCCGGTCAGTACGGCGCCCGTGATCGCCAGCGCGAAGGTGGCGGGCGCGAACCGGAGCGCGAAGCCACGGCCGAAGGTGCCGGCCTGCATCGCGAACAGCTTGAGGTCGATCATCGGGCCCACCACCAGGAACACCAGCTTGGCCGTCGGGGAGAACTGGGTGAGGGAGGCCGCGACGAACGCGTCCGCCTCCGAGCAGATGGACAGCAGGACGGCCAGCACGGCCAGGGCGAGCACCGAGACCAGCGGGATGCCCGCCGCCGTGCCCAGCCAGCCGGCCGGGACCGCCGCCTTCAGCGTGGCCGCGGCCATCGCGCCGAGCACCAGGAACCCGCCGGCGTGCATGATGTCGTGCCGCACCGCACCCCAGAACGCCTCCCCCTTCGTGGCGCCCTCGTGCGCGCCGTGGGCCGGCGGGCGCAGCCAGTCCGTACGGCCCAGCCGCTGCCACAGCCAGCCCATCGCGCAGGCCACCAGCAGGCTCGCCGCGAACCGGGCCAGGACCATCTCCGGCCGCCCGGGGAAGGCGACGGCGGTGGCGGTCAGCACCACCGGGTTGATCGCGGGCGCGGAGAGCAGGAAGGCGAGGGCGGCGGCGGGGGTCACGCCCCTGCGGACCAAGGCGCCCGCCACCGGCACGGACGCGCACTCGCAGCCCGGCAGCACCGCGCCCGCGACCCCCGCCACGGGCACGGCGAGAGCGGGCCGGCGCGGCAGGGCGCGCGCGAAGAAGGACGCCGGGACGAACACCGCGATCGCCGCCGACAGCAGCACGCCGAGCGCCAGGAACGGCAGCGCCTGGACGGTCACCGCCACGAACACCGTCATCCAGCTCTGCATCGCCGGGGTGCCGAGGAACCCGCGGATCGGGGACTGGGCGAGCACGGCCAGGAGCAGCGTCAGCGTCAGCACCAGCGGGGAGTTGAGCCGCCGGACCGGCGGGGCCCCGGGCTGCTGGGTGTCCGTGCCGGACGGGGCGTCTTCGATGATGGCCACGGGCGGTTACCTCCGGCTGCTGCTCTCCCTCCCCTTCCGTACGCGGCCCCGGGCGCGGGCGTTCAGCCCTTTGCGTTCCCTTGCATCCCCTTGCTGGAACCACACATCTCCTTGGGGCACTCTTTCCCCTTGTGGCGAGCGTTCCGTATCAAGGGGGGCCGGGAGTCCCGCCGGCGCACATGGTGGTGTGCGGTGACGACGGGCTCGCGCACCGGCTGGCCGCCGAGTTGCGCGGGGTCTACGGCGAGCAGGTCACCCTCGTCGTACCGCCGAACGGCCTCACCGCCCGGCCCCCGGTGGTCGGCCGGGCCCGCGCCGCGTCGGCGGCGCTGTTCGACCGCGTGGTCAGTGCCGCGGTGGGCACGGTCGGCCGGACCGGCCCGCCGACGACCGTGCAACGAGTCGACGGTGAAGGCGTGCTGGAGGCCGCCGAGCCGACGGAGACCGTGCTCGCCGAGGCCGGGGTGGCCCGGGCCGCCGCGCTGGCACTCGTGTACGACGACGACGAGACCAACATCCGGGCCGCGCTGACCGCCCGCCGGCTCAACCCCCGGCTGCGGCTCGTCCTCCGGCTCTACAACCGGCGCCTGGGTCAGCACATCGAGGAACTCCTCGACCAGGCCGCCGCGTTGGCCGCCGGGGACGACGACAGCCCGGGGGCCGTTGTCGAGGCCTCCACGACCGTGCTGTCCGACGCCGACACCGCCGCGCCCGCGCTGGCCGCCACCGCCGTCGCGGGCACCAGCCGGGTCGTCCAGACCGAGGGGCTGCTGCTGCGGGCCGTGGAACGCCCGCTGACCGCGGACGGCTCCGGCACCGGCACCGGGCTGTGCACCCTCGCCCTGCTGTCCGGCGGCGACCCGGACGGCGGCGGTGAGCAGCAGCCGCGCCTGCTCCCCGACGACGAGGAGGTACGACAGGCCGCCGGACGGCAGGCCGTGGTGCTGGAGCACGTCTCCGCCACGCCCGGCACGGATCCCCCCGCGCCCGGCCGCGGCATCAGCGGGATCACCGGCATACCGTCGCTCACCTCCCTCTTCTCCCGCCGGCTGCGCTGGTCCCTGGCCGGTCTGGTCGGCTGCGTGGTCGGACTCGCGGTCGCCCTGTGGCTGGTGACCGGCATCCATCCGCTGCGGGCCTGCTACATCACCCTCCTGGACCTGTTCGCGATCGACGACCCGGCCCTCAAGGAACCCCTCGGCCGTCAGCTCCTCCAACTCCTCTCCGCACTCGTCGGGTTGCTGCTCCTGCCGGTGCTGCTGGCCGCCGCGCTGGAGGCGTTCGGCACCTTCCGCACGGCCTCGGCCCTGCGCAAACCGCCTCGCGGCCTGAGCGGGCACGTGGTGCTGCTCGGGCTCGGCAAGATCGGCACCCGCGTGCTGACCCGGCTGAGGGAGCTGAACATCCCCGTGGTGTGCGTCGAGTCCGACCCGGAGGCCCGGGGACTCGCCACGGCCCGCCGGCTGCGGGTGCCGGTGGTGCTGGGGGACGTCACCCAGGAGGGCGTCCTGGAGGCCGCCCAGATCCACCGGGCCCAGACACTCCTCGCGGTGACCAGCGCCGACACCACCAACCTGGAGGCCGTACTGTACGGGCGGACCCTGCGCCCCGACCTCCGCGTCGTCCTGCGCCTCTACGACGACGACTTCGCCACCGCCGTGTACCGCACCCTCCGGGCCGCCTACCCGCGGGCGCTGACCCGGAGCCGCAGCGTCACCCACCTGGCCGCCCCCGCGTTCGCCGGCGCGATGCTGGGACGCCAGGTGCTCGGCGCTGTCGCCGTGGAACGCCGGGTGCTGCTGTTCGCCGCGGTCGACGTCGACGGTCACCCCCAGCTGGAGGGCCGCACCGTCCGGGACGCCTTCCACACCGGAGCCTGGCGCGCCCTGGCCCTCCTGGGCCGCAGCGACACGACGTCCGACCACGTCCTGTCGAAAGGGGACCGCGTGGTGGTCGCGGCCACGCGCAGAGGCCTGGCGGAACTGCGCTGACCCGGCGCCGGAGTACAGCCTCCGGAAAACACGTTGCCGGCCCCCGCCGGTCATGGAACAGTGACCGTGCTCTGCGACCTGGCAGAGGAACTCACGGTGAGGAACGAAAGCCAATGATTCCGGCGTCCACAAGCGGCCGCCGCCGGCGCTGAGCGCCGCGCAGGACTCACGCTTCCGCACGGCGGCCCCACGATGCGGTGCCTGACGCACCGCCACTCCTTCCTGCCCCGAACTCATCGAGACCGAGTTCGTCAGGGGCGCGTTCCGAGACTTCGTGAGGTCACACCCACCATGGACATGCAGGTCCAGAGCTTTGCCGTCGCCAACCTCCGCCGCCGGCCCGTCGTCGCCGAGATCGGCGGTTTCGTCGCCGGCTTCTCCCCCGAAACCGACAGCCCCTACCTCAACTACGCGACCCCGCTGCCCGGAGCCGAGCCGACCGAGCGGGACGTCACCGCGCTGATCGGGGCCTTCCGGGAGCGTGGGCTGCTGCCGCGGCTGGAGTTCGCGCCGGAGGCCGCGCCCGCTGTGGCACCGGCTCTGAGGGCGTCGGGCTTCGAGACCGAGGCGGTGCACGAGTACCTCGTCTGCACCCCGGACCGACTGACCATCCCCCGGTCCGCCGACACCCCGGCCGTTCGGACCCCGGCGACCGACGAGGAGTACGCCGAGCTGGACGCCGCGCTCGCCGAGGCGTTCGGCGGTGTCTTCGCCTCCTCCGCGGAAGGCGCGGCCCGGCTGCGGCGCACCCAGCAGGGCGGCGGGGCGGTGCGCTTCGTCCGTGCCCCGGAAGGCGGCTGCGCCGGTGGCGCCTCCTGCTCCGCGCCGGCCGAGGACACCGCCGAACTGTCCGGCGTCGGCACCCGCCCGGCCCACCGCGGCCGTGGCATCGCCGCCGCGGTGACCGCCGAGGTGACCGCCGCGATGTTCGCGCGAGGGGTCGGATCGGTCTGGCTGGAGTACTCCGGCGAGGGCTCCCGCCGCGTGTACGAACGCGTCGGCTACCGCCCCCGGGGCACCCGCCTCTACGTATCGCTGCCCCACCGCTGATCCCGCGCACCATGGGCCGCCGTCCCGGTCGACGGCGGCTCAGGGCGTGGTGTCCGTGGCCGTGTAGGACACGGGGACGGTCGGGCGCGCTGTCACACTTTCCCCTCCTCGCGCGTCAGCCGTAGTGACCCGCGCATGCGGGCCGAGGCGACGTGAGGAGAGCGGGATGTTGAAGAGGCTGATGTATGTGACGGTCTATGTGAGCGACCAGGACCGGGCCCTGGCGTTCTACACGGAGGGGCTCGGGCTGGAGAAGCGGGTCGACTACACGGGGCCTGACGGGCGGTTCCTGACCGTCGCGGCGGGGGATGACCCGGTCGAGATCATCCTGTGGCCCGGTGAGCCGGGGCAGGGGCCGGCGGGCGATGTGCCGGGGCCGGTCTTCCTGGAGTCGGATGATCTGGTCGAGGAATTCAAGGTGCTGCGGTCGCGTGGTGTCGAGTTCGACCAGCCCGAGCCGGTTCCTTACCCCTTCGGCGTCCGCGCCACGGCGTTCGATCCTGACGGCAACCGGATCGAGCTGCGTCAGCGGGGCGGCGGCAGCTGACCATCGGGCGGCGTACCGCCGGAGCCCTCGCGGGTCCGGCGGTACGGCGGGCGCTCAGCCGGCGGCCAGGTGACGGGCCGCGAAGTCCAGTTCCAGGCGTACCTGCTTGATGCGTTCGTCGACGACCAGGGAGCCGTGTCCCGCGTCGTACCGGTACACCTCGTGGACCGCGCCGCGGGATTCCAGTCTCTTGACGTAGTTGTCGATCTGGCGGATCGGGCAGCGGGGGTCGTTGACGCCCGCCGAGATGTAGACCGGGGCCTTGACCTGGTCCACGTACGTGAGCGGGGAGGACGCCTCGAAGCGGTCCGGGACCTCCTCCGGGGTGCCGCCCAGCAGGGTGCGGTCCATGGCCTTCAGGGACTCCATCTCGTCGTGGTACGCCGTGACGTAGTCCGCGACGGGCACCACCGCGATGCCCAGGGCCCAGGCCTCCGGCTGGGTGCCGACGCCGAGCAGGGTGAGGTAGCCGCCCCAGGAGGCGCCGGTGAGGATCAGGCGGGCGGGGTCGGCGAGGCCGGAGGTGACCGCCCACTCGCGGACGGCCGCCACGTCCTCCAGCTCGATCAGGCCGACCCGGTGCTTGAGGGCGTCCGTCCAGGCGCGGCCGTAGCCGGTGGAGCCGCGGTAGTTGATGCGGACCACCGCGTAGCCGTGGTCGACCCAGGCCGCCGGGCCCGCCGCGAAGGAGTCGCTGTCGTGCCAGGTCGGGCCGCCGTGCAGGTCGAACACGGTGGGGAGGGGGCCCGTCGCGCCCGCCGGCTTCTGGATCAGGGCGTGGATACGGCCGCCGGGGCCCTCCACCCAGGCGTCCTCCACGGACACCGACGGCGGGCAGGCCATGCCGGGCGGGTCCAGCACCACTCCGCCGGTCGTGGAGCGCACCGCCGGGGGCTCGGCGGCCGACGACCACAGGTACTCCACGCTGCCGTCGGGGCGGGCCGTCGCACCGGAGACCGTGCCGGGCGGGGTGGGGATGGGGGTCAGCTCGCGGGCCCCCAGGTCGTACCGGAACAGCTCGCTGCGGGCCTCGAAGCCGTGGACGACGAGGAGGGCGGAGCCGTCCGGGTACCACTCGGCGGCGACGTCACCGGGGAGGTCCAGGGCCAGGTCCGTCTCCTCGCCCGTCGCCACGTCCCACACCAGGGGCTCCCAGCGGCCCCGGCGCTGATGGCCGATGAGGAGGCGGGTGTCGCCGTCCACGGGAGCGAAGCCGAGGACCTCCAGGCCCAGCTCCTCGGTGCCGCCCTTGGTGTCGTCCAGCTCGGCGACGGTCGTGCCGTCCGGGCGGAGCACCCGCAGGGCGGCGTGCATGGCGTCGCCGTGCTCGGTGTGCTCGACGGCGATCAGGGAGCCGTCGTGCGCGAGGTCGCCGACGCCCGCCGACTCGCGGTGCCGGTAGATCTCCACCGGGTCCGCGCCCTGGCGGGCCAGGTGGATCGTCGTGCCGTCCTCGTCCGTGGAGCGGCCGACGACCGCCGTGCGGCCGTCGCGGGACAGGGCCAGGCCGGCCGGGTAGGACGGGTCGAGGCCGGGCACGGCCGGCTCGTCCGGGCCGCCCGCGAAGGGCTGGCGGCGCCAGATGCCGAACTCGTCGCCGTCCTTGTCGTCGAACCACCAGATCCACGCGCCGTCCGGGGAGAGCATGCCGTCCGTCGTGCCGTTCGGCCGGTCCGTCGCCTGCCGCTGCTCGCCCGTCGCGCGGTCCCAGGCGTACAGCTCGTACGTCCCCGTCGCGTTCGACACGAACAGGGAGCGGTCCGGTGCGTCCTCCGCCCAGTCGGGCAGCGACACCCGCGGCGCGCGGAAGCGCTTCTCCCAGTCCGGCATGTCCGGTGTATCCGGCGTCCTGTTCTCACTCATGGCCCCAGTCATGCGCCCATACTGCCTGGCCGCGCCGACAATTGGGTGGCGGGTGTGCGCAGCCTGTGGATAACTTCCGGACCATGAGCGTTTCCACCCCTTCTCCGTCGGCTCCTGACGGCTGGCGCGAGGACAACCGCGCCATGTGGGACGAGCGGGTGCCCGTCCATGTCGCCGGCTCCTTCTACGACCTCGACGGCTTCCGCACCCGCCGGGACGACCTGCGGGACTTCGAGAAGGCGGAGGTCGGGGACGTCACCGGCAAGTCGCTGCTGCACCTCCAGTGCCACATCGGCACCGACACCCTGTCCTGGGCGCACCACGGCGCCGCCCGCGTCGTCGGCCTCGACTTCTCGGCCCCCGCCGTGGAGGCGGCCCGCGCCCTCGCGGCCGACCTCGGCTACGGCCCGGAGCGGGCGGCCTTCGTCACCAGCGACGTGTACGACGCGGCCGGGGCCGTGCCCGAACCGTCGTACGACATCGTCTACACCGGCCTCGGCGCGCTGTGCTGGCTGCCGGACCTGCGGCGCTGGGCGGAGACGGCCGCGTCGCTCGTCGCGCCGGGCGGCTTCCTGTACCTCGCCGAGTTCCATCCGATCACCGAGTCCCTGGACGACGAGACCGGCACCCGGGTCGTGCGCGACTACTTCTCCCGGGACGCGCACGTGTACGAGGAACCGGGCACCTACGCCGACCTGGGCGCCGTCACCGTCCACAACCGCAGCGTGGAGTGGCAGCACACGCTCGGGGACGTGGTCTCCGCGCTCGCCGCGACGGGGCTGCGCGTCGAGTTCCTGCACGAGCACGACGTGTCCCTCTTCCCGCGCTTCGGGAACTTCGAGGTGCGGGACGGCTACCACCGCTTCCCGGCGGACCATCCGCGCATCCCGCTGATCTACTCCCTCAAGGCGAGCAAGGCGAGCAAGGCGGACACGGCGAGCAAGAACTGACCCGCGGGCGGGCCTCCGGGCCGGGCGCCGTACCGTGGAGGGCGTGTACCGGTTTCTGCTGACACCCCGCTGGTGGGGCATCAACGTCTTCGTGCTGCTCGCCATCCCCTTCTGCGTCTTCATGGGGTCGTGGCAGCTGAGCCGGTTCGAGGGCCGGGTGCAGGATCACCGTGCCGCGACCGAGCAGGCCGCCACCGGCCGGGACGAGGCCGCGCGCCCGCTGGACTCGATGCTGCCCGTCGACAAGAGCACGTCGGGACGGCGGGTCACCGCGACCGGCCGGTACGGCAAGCAGCTGCTGGTGCCTGGGCGGGAACTGGACGGCAGGCGCGGGTACTACGTCCTGACCCTGCTGCGCACCGACTCCGGGAAGGCGCTGCCCGTGGTGCGGGGGTGGCTGCCGGGTACGGCGAACGCGGCCAAGGCTCCCGCGCCGCCGGCCGGTGAGGTCACCGTCACCGGCGCGCTGCAGGCGTCCGAGACACCGGGGAGCAACGGTGCCGGCGCGCAGGGCGGGCTGCCGGCCGGGCAGACGGCGGCGATCAGTTCGGCGACGCTGGTGAACCTGGTGCCGTACCGGCTGTACGACGCGTGGGTCACCCTGGACAAGGGCGACTCGGGGATGACGGCCGTGCCCGCGACCGCGCCCGACGGTACGGGGCTGGACCTGAAGGCGTTCCAGAACCTCGGTTACACCGGCGAGTGGTTCGTGTTCGCGGGGTTCGTGGTGTTCATGTGGTTCCGGCTGCTGCGGCGGGAGATCGAGTTCCAGCGGGACGCCGCGCTGGGCCTGGTGCCGGAGGGGCCGGAGCAGGAACCGGTTCCGGCCGGCTGACCCGCACGGGCGCCGGCCGGGGCCGCGTGCACCGCGGCCCCGTGGCGGAGCGCTACGCCCCCGCCAGCAGCCCCGTGTAGATGACCGTTCCCGCGCACGCTCCCGTGACGGTCGCCGTCGTCGCCGGGGCGCCGCCCTGCGCCGTGTGGGTCACCGCGACGCTGCCGTCGGCCGTGCCGTCCTCCGTGACCAGCTGGGTGGTCGTGCCCGCCGAGGCGCTGCCGGTGTCGGTCGAGGTGCCGGAGGCGCCCGCGTCGGGGGTGGGCGTCGGGTCCGGCGTCGTGCCGCCCGTGTCGGTGCCGCCCGTGCTGCTGTCGCCGCCGGTGGTGGGGCAGGTCTCCGAGGGCACGAAGGCGAACTGCTCCTGGTAGGCCGCGCCGGGCGGGAGGGTCAGCGTGGCGACCTCCTGGGACGGGTCGGGGAGCTGGGGCGCGGCGTCCCCGGCCACATGGCGGGCGCCGCTGATCTTGGCCGGGTCGGCCGCGCCCTGGGCCGTGGGCGTGACGCTGCCCGGGCCGTTGACCATGCAGGCGGTGCCCGAGGTGTTGGTGACGCGGAAGGTGCCGTAGACGACGCCCGCCGAGTCGGGGGCGTTCACCGTGCCGGTGGCGGAGCCCAGCTGGGCCGCCGTGCACACCGGGATGCCCGAGGCCGTCGTGGCGGCGGGGTCGGCGCCGCCGGTGGAGCTGCCGCCGCTGCTGTCCTTCTTGTCCTTCTCGCCGGGCTTCTCGGGGTCCTTGCCGGGCTTGACCGACGTGCTGGGGGCGTCCTTGTCCTTGCCGCCCTTGTCGGTGCTCTTGCCCTTGTCCTGGCCGGTGCCGCCCTGGGCCTGGGAGGACTGGCCGGCCATGGCGGTGTTGGGGTCGGAGCCGCCGGCGTGCGAGACGTGTACGAGGGCGGGGATCGCGGTGCCGATGAAGAGGGCCGCCGCGGCCATGCCGACCACCGCCTGCCGCTTGCGGGCGCGGCGCGCGGGGACGGCCCGGCGCAGGTGCGTCAGGGTGCCGGTGCGCGGCTCGATGTCGTCGACCGCCGAGTGCAGCAGGCTGCGCAGGGCCAGCTCGTCCGGGTCGAGCCCGTCGATCCCGTCGATACCCGGGCCGAGCCCCTCGGGGCCCTTGTCGTCGGGGCCGTGGTTCACAGTTCCGTTCCCAGCGTGCGATGGCGTGTGCTCTTGCCCGTTCCGCTCTGTCGGCTCGTGCCAGGCGTAGGGCTCGTGACGTTCATGGGAGTGGCGCTCATGGGAGTGACTGTCATGGGAATCGCCCCCTTCGGCGTGGTCGCTCATGCCGGCTGCTCCATGGCCACCCGCAGCGCGGCGATGCCCCGCGAGCCGTACGCCTTCACCGAGCCGAGGGATATGCCGAGCGTCTCGGCGACCTGGGCCTCGGTCATGTCCGCGAAGTAGCGCAGCACGAGGACCTCGCGCTGGCGGCGCTGCAGACCCTTCATCGCCTTGATGAGGTCGCGGCGCTCCAGCGAGTCGTAGGCGCCCTCCTCCGCGCTCGCCATGTCGGGCATCGGCTTGGAGAGGAGCTTCAGGCCGAGGATGCGCCGGCGCAGCGTGGACCGGGAGAGGTTGACGACCGTCTGCCGCAGGTAGGCGAGGGTCTTCTCGGGGTCGCGGACGCGTTTGCGGGCGGAGTGGACGCGGATGAAGGCCTCCTGGACGACGTCCTCGCAGGAGGCGGTGTCGTCGAGGAGGAGCGCGGCGAGGCCGAGCAGCGAGCGGTAGTGCGCCCGGTAGGTCTCGGTGAGGTGGTCGACGGTGGTGCCGGCGGCCTCGGTGGCCACGGCACCCGCGGGCTCGTCGACGCCGTCACGCTGACTGGGGATGCGGGCGGGCCGCGCTGCGGGCATGGGCGCGATCACCGGCATGCCGCCGGACGTGCGGGGCCGGAGCGCCGCGCGGGGCCGCAGGGCCGTACCGCCGCGGGCCACACTGAGTTCGAGTACCTCTGCCACGCCAGTTGGACACGTTTCCCCCCTCGGGGGTTGTACGTGCCGGGCGTCACATGTGCGACCGACGGTGCTTCAAATGCCGTCATGCGTCCCGCTCTTCCGTTATGTCCCATTTGAACGGGCGTCCCCACGCCCCGATCACGGCGTCCCCACGCCAGGATCATCACGTCCTCAGGTCCCGTAAGGGTGACCGCAAAGACGCTCCCCGCCTCCGTACGGTTGCGGAAGGCGGGGAGAGAAATCCTCTGCCGCCAGGAGGGAATGGTTCAAGTGGATTGGACCATGCTCCCGGCCACAGTTCTTACGCAGATCCTACAAAGTTCAACGGCTACCCGGAGGCGGACGTCTCCGCCGCGATCAGCTCCGCGATCTGCGCGCAGTTCAGCGCGGCGCCCTTGCGCAGGTTGTCGCCGCACACGAAGAGTTCGAGCGCGGTCGGATCGTCCAGGGCGCGCCGCACCCGGCCGACCCAGGTCGGATCGGTGCCGACCACGTCGGCGGGGGTGGGGTACTCGCCCGCGGCAGGATCGTCGCACAGCACCACGCCCGGCGCGGTGGCGAGGATCTCGCGGGCGCCGTCGACACCGACCTCGCGCTGGAAGCGGGCGTGGACGGTCAGCGAGTGCGTGGTGACCACCGGCACCCGCACACAGGTCACGGCGACCGGCAGCTGCGGCAGACCGAGGATCTTCCGGGACTCGTCGCGGACCTTCATCTCCTCCGACGACCAGCCGTCCTGACGCAGCGACCCGGCCCACGGGACGACGTTCAGCGCGACCGGCTCCGGGAACGGCCCGGTGTCGTCCCCGACGGCCCGCCGCACGTCCCCGGGCTTGGTGCCCAGCTCGGTGCCGGCCACCAGGGACAGCTGGGCCCGCAGCGTCTCCACCCCGGCCCGCCCGGCCCCGCTCACCGCCTGGTACGACGACACCACCAGCTCGCGCAGCCCGAACTCGGCGTGCAGCGCGCCCAGGGCGACGATCATCGTCAGGGTCGTGCAGTTGGGGTTGGCGACGATCCCGCGCGGGCGGGTCCGCACCGCGTGCGGATTGACCTCGGGCACGACGAGCGGCACGTCCGGGTCCATCCGGAAGGCGCCGGAGTTGTCGACCACGACCGCGCCGCGCGCGGCGGCGACCGGCGCCCACTCGGCGGCGACCTCGTCGGGGACGTCGAACAGCGCGATGTCGACCCCGGCGAAGGCGTCCTCCGTCAGGGCCGTCACCTCGACCTCCTCCCCGCGCACGGCCAGCTTGCGGCCGGCCGAGCGAGGAGAGGCGATCAGACGGATCTCGCCCCAGATGTCCGCGCGCTGGGACAGGATCTGGAGCATGACCGCGCCGACGGCCCCGGTCGCTCCCACGACCGCGAGCGTCGGCTTCCCGGTCGGCGCCATCAGCGGCCCGTGCCTCCGTAGACGACGGCCTCGTCGCTGTCGGAGTCGAGCCCGAAGGCGGTGTGCACGGCGCGGACGGCCTCCGGCACGTCGTCGGCGCGGGTGACGACCGAGATGCGGATCTCGGAGGTGGAGATCAGCTCGATGTTCACGCCCGCGTCGCTCAGCGCCTCGAAGAAGGCGGCGGTGACGCCCGGGTTGGTCTTCATGCCGGCGCCGACCAGGGAGATCTTGCCGATCTGGTCGTCGTAGCGCAGCGAGTCGAAGCCGATGCCCGGCTTGTTCTTCTCCAGCGCGTCGATGGCCTTGCGGCCCTCGGTCTTCGGCAGCGTGAAGGAGATGTCCGTCAGGCCGGTGGAGGCGGCGGACACGTTCTGCACGACCATGTCGATGTTGATCTCGGCATCCGCGATGGTCCGGAAGATCGCGGCGGCCTCACCAGGCTTGTCCGGCACACCGACGACCGTGATCTTGGCCTCGGAGGTGTCGTGCGCGACACCGGAGATGATGGCCTGCTCCACCTTCTGGTCCCCAATCGGCTCACTGCTGACCCACGTGCCCTGCAGCCCGCTGAAGGAGGAGCGGACGTGGATCGGGATGTTGTAGCGGCGGGCGTACTCCACACAGCGGTGGAGCAGCACCTTGGACCCGGACGAGGCCAGCTCCAGCATGTCCTCGAAGGAGATCCAGTCGATCTTCTTCGCCTTCTTCACCACACGCGGGTCGGCGGTGAACACGCCGTCGACGTCGGTGTAGATCTCGCAGACCTCGGCGTCGAGCGCGGCGGCGAGCGCCACGGCCGTCGTGTCGGAACCGCCACGGCCCAGCGTGGTGATGTCCTTCTTGTCGGCGCTCACACCCTGGAAACCGGCGACGATCGCGATGTTGCCCTTGTCGAGCGAGTCACGGATCCGCCCGGGCGTGACGTCGATGATCCGGGCCTTGTTGTGGACCGAGTCGGTGATGACGCCTGCCTGGCTGCCCGTGAAGGACTGGGCCTCGTGGCCCAGGTTTTTGATCGCCATCGCCAGCAGGGCCATGGAGATCCGCTCCCCGGCGGTCAGCAGCATGTCGAATTCGCGCCCCGCAGGCATCGGGGATACCTGCTCGGCGAGATCGATCAGCTCGTCCGTCGTGTCGCCCATCGCGGAAACGACGACGACAACCTGGTTGCCGTTCTTCTTCGCTTCCACGATCCGCTTGGCGACGCGCTTGATGCCTTCGGCATCGGCTACGGAGGAGCCTCCGTACTTCTGCACGACAAGGCCCACGTGCGCTCCTCGCTCGGTTCGTTTGTGTCGGCTCAGTCTAACGAGCGTCCGAATCCCACCACCCGGCTCCCGCATGGTGAGACATCGGCGCTTCGTTCCGGAGGGGCTCTTGCCCAGCGCCCCGGAGCCCACGCGGAAAGTGCCCCGGGTCACAACGAGCACCGCTAGCGTCCCTCCGCGAGGGGGGCATGACATGACCGAAGTGCTGCTGGCGGGGATCGTCCTGCTCGGCGGATGCGTGCAGTGGCTGACCGGGATGGGCTTCGCCCTGGTCGCCGTACCGGCCCTGGTGCTGCTGCTCGGCCCGGCCGACGGGGTGGTGCTCGCCAACTGCGCCGCCGGCGCCATCAGCGTCGTGGGTCTGGCGGGCGGCTGGCGGCGGGTGCGGCCGGCCGCGATGGTGCCGCTGTGCCTGGCCGCGGCCTGCACGGTACCGGCGGGCGCCTGGCTGACCCGCCGGCTGCCGCACCCGGTCCTGCTGCTGGTGATGGGCGGCCTGGTGACGGCTGCCGTCCTGCTGGTGATGCGCGGCGCCCGGGTCGTCGCCCTGCGCGGCGGCAAGGGCGCGGTGACCGCCGGGGCGCTGGGCGGCTTCATGAACGCGGCGGCGGGCGTGGGCGGCCCGCCGGTGTCGCTGTACGCCCTCAACGCCGGCTGGACGGTGCGGGAGTTCGTCCCCAACGCCCAGTTCTACGGCGTGTTCGTCAACGTCTTCTCCGTCGCCGCGAACGGGCTGCCCCGGCTGACCGGCCCGCAGTGGACCGCGGCCGCCTCGGCGATGGCGGTGGGCGCGCTGCTCGGCCGCGCGATCGCCGCCCGCACCCCCGAGCACCGGGCCCGGCACCTGGTCCTCCTGCTGGCGCTGGCGGGCGGCGGCACGGCGATGACGAAGGGGCTGTGGGGGCTGTGGGCCGGCTGAGCGCCGGCCCGGCCTACTCGCCCCGCCGGATCCCCAGCGGGGCGCCGATCTCCTGGGCCATCACCCGGCCCGCCTCGAACTCCAGGGTCTCGTCGCCCATGGTGGTCTGGTCGGTGTCGAGGCCGTCCAGCTCCTCCAGGGGCTGGTTGAGACGGACGTGGATGAGGACGGACTGCAGGGCGCGCAGCACCGCCGAGGCGGTCGGGCCCCAGTTGGAGAAGTACGAGAACTGCCACCACCACAGCGCCTCGGTGGTGCGGCCCGCGCGGTAGTGGGCCATGCCGTGCCGGAGGTCGGTGATGATGTCGGCGAGGTCGTCGGAGATCCGGGCCGGCACCGGGGCCTTGCGGGGCTCGTACGGGTCGAAGACCTCGGAGTAGACGTCGACGGGGTCCAGCAGCCGGGCGAAGTTCTCCCGCAGCCCGTCCACGTCCGGCTCCGGGCCCGGGTCGGGCTCGTAGCGCTCGTCGGGGACGATGTCCTCGTGGGCGCCCAGCCGGCCGCCGGCCAGCAGGAGCTGGGAGACCTCAAGGAGGAGGAAGGGGACCGTCGAGCCGGGCTCGTCGCCCCTCGCCACCTCCGTGACGGCCACCAGGAAGCTCTCGACCTGGTCCGCGATCTGGACCGCGAAGTCGTCCGGGTTCCGACCGGTCGCGTGCAGCGTGGCGTCAGACATCTAGGAGTCGTCTCCCCTCGAAGGCGCGGCCGAGGGTGACCTCGTCCGCGTATTCCAGGTCGCCACCCACCGGGAGGCCGCTGGCCAGGCGGGTGACCTTCAGGCCCATGGGCTTGATCATGCGGGCGAGGTACGTCGCTGTCGCCTCGCCTTCCAGATTCGGATCCGTGGCCAGGATCAGTTCCGTGACCGTCCCGTCGGCCAACCGCGCGAGAAGTTCTCGTATACGCAGGTCGTCAGGACCCACACCCTCGATCGGGCTGATCGCGCCCCCGAGCACGTGGTAGCGGCCCCGGAACTCGCGGGTTCGCTCGATCGCGACGACGTCCTTCGGTTCCTCCACCACGCAGATGACGGAGGGGTCGCGGCGCGGGTCGCGGCAGATGCCGCACAGCTCCTCCTGCGCGACATTGCCGCACGTCGCGCAGAAGCGGACCTTCGCCTTCACCTCCAGGAGAGCCTGCGCGAGCCGCTTCACGTCCGTCGGCTCGGCCTGCAGGATGTGGAAGGCGATCCGCTGCGCGCTCTTGGGACCGACGCCGGGCAGCCGCCCCAGCTCGTCGATGAGGTCCTGGACCACGCCTTCGTACAACGGACTGCCCTTCCTGGAGACCTTTCGGTACGTACGGTAGTTGGCTTCCGCCTTCACCCGGAAGGCGGAGGCGTCAGAACGGCAGGCCCGGGATGCCGCTGCCGCCGCCCAGCCCCTGGGCCAGCGGGCCGAGCTTCTGCTGCTGGAGCGCCTGCGCGTTCTCGTTGGCCGCGTGGACGGCCGCGACGATCAGGTCGGCGAGGGTCTCGGTGTCCTCGGGGTCCACCGCCTTCGGGTCGATCCGCAGCGCGCGCAGCTCACCGGAGCCGGTGACGGTGGCCTTCACCAGGCCGCCGCCCGCCTGCCCGTCGACCTCCGTGTTCGCCAGTTCCTCCTGCGCCCGCTGCAGGTCCTGCTGCATCTTCTGGGCCTGCTGGAGCAACTGCTGCATATTGGGCTGGCCACCACCGGGAAACACGATCAGCTCCTCTACGTCCTTCTCCTTGGGCACGAGCCTACGTGGTCGACGCCCCCATCGCCCCGCCACTCTTTCGAGTGAGAAGTTCGGCAGTCCTATACCTGATCAAGGCCCTCTTCCGGGCGGAAAAACTGGGAAAGCTCCCTCTCCGCCACCCATTGGGCGGTAGGAAGGGGGCCGCGCGCCGACGTGGAATGTCACGCAAAGTGACCGGTCGTGAGCAGTGATCAGTGATCAGTAGGGAGTGCCGGGTGGGTCAGCCGGAGATGCAGCCCGAGGGTCCGCCTCAGGACGGGCGGGGCGAGGGTGCGGCCGGGCTGCGGCCGGGCGATCTGATCGGACGGGCCTTCCCGCTCGGGGACTGGGGGGAGCCCGCCGAGCGGCTGGACGAGCTGTACCGGTGGGTGGAGCGCCGGGCGCTGGAGACGGCCGCCTGGTATCTGCGGGACCGGGTCTGGAAGCGGCGCGGGGCGCGCGTGCTGCGGGTCGGGGCGGCGTCCGGGGCCGTGGCGGGGGCGGCGCTGCCGCTGCTGGACCTGACCGGGGTGGCCGGCGGGGTGGCGCCCTGGGGTTGTCTGGCGCTGCTGCTGGCGGCCGCCTGTGCCGGCATCGACCGGTTCTTCGGGTTCACATCGGGGTGGATAAGGGACGTGGCCACCGCGCAGGCGGTGCAGCGGCGGCTGCAGGCGTTGCAGTTCGACTGGGCGTCGGAGAGCGTGCGGGAGGTGCTGGGGCCGGCGGAGGGCACGGCGAGCGAGGCGGCCGAGCGGTGCCTGTCGGTGCTGCGGCGCTTCTCGGAGGATGTCACGGAGCTGGTCCGCACGGAGACGACGGACTGGATGGTGGAATTCCGCACGGGCTCGGCACCGCTCGGGATCCAGACCGCGGTGGCGTCGGTGCCGCGGCAGGAGGCCGGGGGCTCCGGGGGCCGCTTTCCTCTGCCACCGGCGAACGGGAGCCGCCCGAACATGCCGCGGCAGAGGCCACCGGAGCCCCGATAGGCTCCATGAGCCGCGTCACCCCTTGTCGTACGTGAGGCTCTCCCCGCCGCTCGCCTTCGCCCGCTTCAGCCGCCCGTCCGGCAGCAGGGTGACCTGGGTGGCCTCGCCCGGGGTGCAGGAGGTGGCGGGTTCACCGGTGGTGACGGTGGACGGCCCGATCTCCAACGGCCCGCTGCCGCCGGGCTGTGCGGTGAGCTTCGCCTCGAAGACACAGTGGTACGAGCCGCCGCCGTCGGCCGGTCCGTCCGCGACCAGCGTCAGCACGGTGTCCCCCACCTCGCCCTGCCGGATGGTCAGTTCGCGGGTGTTGGATCCTTCGGCGTTGTCGATGGTCGTCCGCCAGGTGCCCAGGTAGCCGTCGGGTATCGCCCCGGCGGTGGAGGCGGACGGGGAGGGCGCCGAGCTGGTCGGGGTGGGCGAGCCGGAGCCGTCCGGCGTCCCGGAGGTGGCGGTGGGCGGCGGACTGACCGCGCCGTCGCCCTTGTCGTCGGTCCCGTTGCCGTTCCTCATCATCGCGTACACCGAGCCGCCCGCGCCCAGCGCGACGACCAGCGCGATCACGACGAGCAGCGCGGTGGACCTGCCGTTGCGCCGCTCCGGCTCCGCCGGCACGGCGACGGTCGGCGGCCCGTACGGCGGGGTGGACCCGAGCCCGCCCCCGGCATAGGGGTTGTACGGCTGCTGCCCCGCGCCCCAGACGCCGGGGCCCGCCTGCTGCGGATAGCCGTAGGCGACGGGCTGCGGAGGCTGCTGTGGGTGTTGGTACTGCTGGGGGTGCGGAGTCCCGTAGGCCGGCGCCGCGCCGAACCCGGGTGGTGCCGGCGGCGGGGCGGGCGGCGGAGCCTGCCCGGAGACCACGGTGGGCAGATGATTGACGGCGCCGCCCGACCCTCCGTCGGACACAGCGGCATGCTCGGGCGAACCACCGACACCAGCGGCGGGCACTGTGCCCCTGGCGTCGTCCGCACTCGCGCCCGCCGACGGCGCCTGCCCCCCATCGGGGCCGCCCGCCTCCGTCGACGCCGGCCGCACGGGTGGTGCCAGGGGGAACCCCTCCGCCGTCGCAGTCCCCGCGCCCCCCTCCGGGTTCTCCACCTCCAGCAGCTGCACGGCATGCCGCCCCAGCTGGGCGACCAGCGAACTCGGCAGCCAGGGGTCCCGGGACCGCCCCCCGACCACGGTGTCCTCCACGCCGGTCCGCTCCAGGATCGCGTCCAGCGAAGGCCGCGCCCCCGGATCCTTGCGGAGGCAGTCCCGCACCAGGTCGGCGATGCCCTCCGGCACCCCGGTGAGATCCGGCTCCTCCTGGGCGATCCGGAACATCAGCGCGTGCACACCGCTGTTGGCGGTCCCGAAGGGCAGCGCCCCGGTCGCCGCGTAGGCGAGCACGGACCCCAGGCAGAACACGTCGCACGCCGGCGTGATCCGATCGCCCCGCACCTGCTCGGGCGCCATGAACCCGGGCGACCCGACGAGCGACCCGGTCCGGGTGAGCCCCTCGCCGCCGGCGGTCGCCGTCTCCCGTGCGCGCGCGATCCCGAAGTCGATGACGCGCGGGCCGTCGATGGTCACCAGCACGTTCGACGGCTTGAGATCCCGGTGCACGATGCCGGCCGCGTGGATGTCGCGCAGCGCCTGCGCGAGCCCCGCCGCCAGGATCCGGACCGACCGCTCGGGCAGTGCCCCGTGGTCGTGCCCGACGACCTGCTGCAGGCTCGGCCCGGCCACGTACCCGGTCGCCACCCAGGGCACGGCCGCCTCGGTGTCCGCGTCGAGCACGGGCGCGGTCCAGTACCCGCCGACCCGCCGCGCGGCCTGCACCTCCTGCCGGAACCGCGCCCGGAACTCCTCCTGCTCGGCCAGTTCCTCGCGGACGAGCTTCACGGCGACGGTCCGGCCCCGGTCCGACCGGGCCAGATACACCTGCCCCATGCCGCCCGCGCCGAGCCGCGCCAGCAGCCGGTACGCCCCGATACGCTGAGGATCCCCCGGTCCCAGCTTCTCCATCCCCGCGCCGCCCTTCCCCCCATAGGTCTGCAACGACCGAGAATAGTGCGCCGGTACGACAGCGGGCCCGGGCCGGCGTCTACGGTTGCGTAACAGGACGCACCGTCGACAATCTGTCGCGGATTCCCCTCGTCCACGGAACAAGACGCCGATGTCGCTTCCGCATCGCGGACATTTACGCTCGCCCGCATGACCCCTCAGCTCAGCCCCGAAGCCGGAGCCGCGGTGAAGGCCGCGGACCGTGCGCACGTGTTCCACTCCTGGTCCGCCCAGGACCTCATCGACCCGCTCGCCGTCGCCGGCGCCGAGGGATCGTACTTCTGGGACTACGACGGCACCCGGTACCTGGACTTCACCAGCGGACTCGTCTTCACCAACATCGGCTACCAGCACCCGAAGGTCGTCGCGGCGATCCAGGAGCAGGCCGCGACGATGACGACCTTCGCGCCCGCGTTCGCCGTGGAAGCGCGCTCGGAGGCGGCCCGGCTGATCGCCGAGCGGACGCCCGGCGACCTGGACAAGATCTTCTTCACCAACGGCGGAGCGGACGCCGTCGAGCACGCGGTGCGCATGGCCCGGCTGCACACGGGCCGCCCGAAGGTGCTCTCGGCGTACCGCTCGTACCACGGCGGCACCCAGCAGGCCGTCAACATCACCGGTGACCCGCGCCGCTGGGCCTCCGACAGCGGCTCCGCCGGTGTCGTCCACTTCTGGGCGCCGTTCCTCTACCGCTCCCGCTTCTACGCCGAGACCGAGGAGCAGGAGTGCGCCCGGGCGCTGGAGCACCTGGAGACGACGATCGCCTTCGAGGGCCCGGGGACGATCGCGGCGATCATCCTGGAGACCGTCCCCGGCACCGCCGGGATCATGGTCCCGCCGCCCGGCTACCTGGCCGGCGTGCGCGAGCTGTGCGACAAGTACGGGATCGTCTTCGTCCTGGACGAGGTCATGGCCGGGTTCGGGCGCACCGGTGAGTGGTTCGCGGCCGACCTGTTCGGTGTCGTCCCGGACCTGATGACCTTCGCCAAGGGTGTGAACTCGGGTTACGTGCCCCTCGGCGGTGTGGCCATTTCACAGAAGATCGCGGAGACCTTCGGCAAGCGGCCGTACCCCGGCGGACTCACCTACTCCGGTCACCCGCTGGCCTGCGCCGCCGCCGTCGCCACGCTCAACGTCATGGCGGAGGAAGGTGTCGTCGAGAACGCCAGGCGGCTCGGCGAGACCGTCGTAGGCCCCGGCCTCGCCGCGCTGGCCGAGCGGCACCCGAGCGTCGGCGAGGTGCGCGGCGTCGGCATGTTCTGGGCGCTGGAGCTGGTGAAGAACCGGGAGACCCGCGAGCCGCTGGTGCCGTACAACGCGGCCGGCGAGGCGAACGCCCCCATGGCCGCCTTCGGCGCCGCCGCCAAGAAGCACGGCCTGTGGCCCTTCGTGAACATGAACCGCACGCACGTCGTCCCGCCGTGCAACGCGACCGAGGCCGAGCTGAAGGAGGGCCTGGCCGCGCTCGACGCCGCACTGACCGTCGCGGACGAGTACACCGCGTGACACTCCCCGCCCGACGTCACGGAGTGTGAGCGAACCGCGGCTGCCGCCGGGCCGATCCGAACGCGTAAGGTGGCGTGCTCGTAAGAAGAAGGGACTCGCACAGATCGCGAGTCCGTACGAGTACGTCACCCGGACGCGTGAGGAGAGGCACGACCATGCCCGGCAACGGCACCGTGACGCGCAGTACCCTGCGCCAGCAGATCGCGGACGCGCTCCGTGACGAGGTGCTGGCGGGGCGGCTGCTCCCGGGCCGTGCGCTCACCGTCAAGGAGATCGCCGACCAGTACGGCGTCTCCGCCACCCCCGTCCGCGAGGCTCTGGTCGACCTGTCCGCGCAGGGCATCCTGGAGGCCGACCAGCACCGCGGCTTCCGCGTGCCCGAGTACTCGGTCACCGACTACCGGAACATGATCGAGGCCCGCAGCCTGGTCACCGACGGCATGTTCCAGGCCCTCACCGCCGGCCACCCCGCCTTCCGCACCCCGCCCGACGATCCCCGCACGACCGCCGCGCTGACCACCGTGCGCCGGCGCGGCGAGGAGGCCCAGCGGGCCGCGACCGCCGGCGACCTCACCATCCTCATCGGATACGACCTCCGGTTCTGGCGCGAGCTGAGCGCCCTGTTCGGCAACCCCTACCTCGGCGACTTCCTGCACCGCCTGCGCGTCCAGTCCTGGGTCTGCGTGGTGCAGCACCTGCTGCGCCTGCCCGACCTGCGCGGCCGGCTCTGGGCGGGGCACACCGAGCTGGTCGACGCGCTGGCCCGCCGCGAGGCCGGGACCGCCCGCGCGATCGTCGCCGACTCCAACGCCCACTCGCTGGCGCTGCTGGAACACCTGGCCAACGGGTAAGTGACCGATACGGCCCGTCCGGGGGGAGCCGCCCCGGGGCCGTACGGACTACCCTTCCCTGACCACCTGCTGCCGTGCGTGACCATGCGCCTGCCGATGCGAGGAGCCCTCTTTTGGCCTGTGACCTGTGGCTGGTACCGCTCGTGGACGTGTTGTGCCACACCCCGGACAATCCTTTCGCCGAGGAACTCGCGCAGTACAACAAGGCACTGACCGAGGCCGGCCTGCCGCCGGTGCCGGTGTACCAGTACATGCCGGGCCTGTCCGGTGACGTCGCCCCGGTCGCCGGCTTCGACTACGACGCCCTGCACTTCCTGCGCCGGGCGTACCTGCTCCAGGTCTGCGGGCTGCCGGTGACCCCGGTGGACGAACTGGGCGGCGACTACGAGCAGCTGCTGGAGATGTTCGAGTCCACGGCCCAGCAGTCCCACCTGGTCTGGCACTACGACCACGCGGGCGCGTACGTCCCCGTGGACTTCCCGCACCCCCTGTCGAACGACGAACTCCTCGCGGGCGGCGGCCCGTTGGGCAGCTCCCAGACGCTGCTGCGCGAACTCCAGTACGTCGCCCCGTCGATCGGTATCGACCCGGCCAACCCCCCGGCGGCCCCGGCCCCGCCGACGGCCCCGACCGAGCTGGAGGAACCGGCCGTACCGGCCCCCTACGACCCCAGCCCGTTCGCCCGCGAACGCCACGTCTGGCTGGGCCTGCACGCGGCGGCGACCCGCTCCCTGGCACAGGGCTCGATGATCGTGTTCAGCTGAGCGCGGCGCCCGAACTCCGCCAGGGCGAGGGGCGCTTGACGTCCCCGACGGCGCCGAGCGCCTTCCTGATCCGGTCTCGCTCCAGCCGGAGCGCATCACCTTGGAAGACGCCCGGCTCCAGGCTGTCGCGCTCGGGGACGGCGATGAGCAGACGCCGGCCGCTCCTCAGCTCCCGCTGCGCGTCCGTACGGGCCGGGTCGACGACATCGAGGGTGACCCGGCGCTGCCCCTGGGCGGGCTTGAGCCACTCGGCGACGTCGACCGTCACCGAGACACGCCCCGCGCGCCCGCGGGACACCGACGTCACGTCACCGACGACCATCGTCGTGGAGCAGGCGACCCATTCCTCGGCGGTCTGCCCGCGATCCCCTCGCGCCGGGCCCCCACCGCCACAGGCGACCAGAGCCAGGGTGCCGACGGCCATGCCCACGGCGGCGGTCCGGATGCGGTTCACCGGATCGGTCTCCTTCCTGCTGCTGCGACACACCACGACTCCGACGCCGGGCGCCCCTCGGACGTTCAGTGCAGGTCCGGGACGCGGCCGATGAGGTGGATCACCGGGGGCCAGAGCACTCCGGGGGCCAGCAGGAGGGACGGGCCGAGGTGGACCGGGCACACCTGGAGGGGCGGCCGGTTGTGGCGGGCCACCTCGAAGACCGCGGGGTCGGAGCAGTCCGTGCCGCCGGCCTGGTGGCCCTCACCGCCGTACGGGCCCCGGCATCGTGCACCCCGGTGGACGCCCATACTTCGATTGTGCAGCGCGGACAACGCGGAAGCGCCCGCCGATCACGCCCCGGAGGGCGGAACGGCGGGCGCTCCCGCACGGTGCCTGGCGGTGCCTACAGGAACGAGTTGATCTCGATCGTCTCGTCGCGGCCCGGGCCCACGCCGATCGCGGAGATCGGGGCGCCGGACATCTCCTCCAGCGCCTTGACGTAGTTCTGGGCGTTCTTCGGCAGGTCGGAGAAGGACTTCGCCTTGGTGATGTCCTCGGACCAGCCGGGCAGCGTCTCGTAGACCGGCTTCGCGTGGTGGAAGTCGGTCTGCGAGTACGGCAGCTCCTCGACGCGCTTGCCGTCGATCTCGTACGCCACGCAGACCGGGATCTGCTCCCAGCCGGTGAGGACGTCGAGCTTGGTGAGGAAGAAGTCCGTCAGGCCGTTCACGCGGGTCGCGTAGCGGGCGATGACCGCGTCGAACCAGCCGCAGCGGCGGTCACGGCCGGTGGTGACACCCCGCTCGCCGCCGATGCGGCGCAGCGCCTCGCCGTCCTCGTCGAACAGCTCGGTCGGGAACGGGCCCGCGCCGACCCGGGTCGTGTAGGCCTTGAGGATGCCGATGACCCGGCTGATCTTCGTCGGGCCCACGCCGGCGCCGGTGCAGGCGCCGCCCGCGGTCGGGTTCGAGGAGGTGACGAACGGGTACGTGCCGTGGTCGATGTCGAGCAGGGTGCCCTGGCCGCCCTCGAACAGGACGACCTTGTCGTCCTCAAGGGCCTGGTTCAGGATCAGCACGGTGTCGGCGACGTACGGCTTGATCTGCTCGGCGTAGCCCAGCAGCTCCTCGACGACCTGGTCCGCGGCGATCGCGCGCCGGTTGTACAGCTTGGTGAGGATCTGGTTCTTGACGTCGAGCGCCGCCTCCACCTTCTGCTGGAGGATCGACTCGTCGTACAGGTCCTGGACCCGGATGCCCACGCGGTTGATCTTGTCCGCGTAGGTCGGGCCGATGCCGCGGCCGGTCGTCCCGATCTTGCGCTTGCCGAGGAAGCGTTCCGTCACCTTGTCGACGGTCACGTTGTACGGCGTGATGATGTGCGCGTTGCCGCTGATCAGGAGCTTGGACGTGTCGACGCCGCGCTCGTTCAGACCGCTCAGCTCGGAGAGCAGGACCGACGGGTCGACGACGACGCCGTTACCGATGACCGGCGTGCAGCCGGGAGACAGGATTCCGGAAGGGAGAAGGTGCAGGGCGTACTTCTGATCGCCGACGACCACCGTGTGGCCGGCGTTGTTACCGCCCTGGTAACGCACCACATAGTCGACGGAGCCGCCGAGCAGGTCCGTCGCCTTTCCCTTGCCTTCGTCACCCCACTGAGCACCGAGCAGCACAAGTGCGGGCACGCGCGTACACCCCTTCCGGGCGGGGCATGTCCAAGGTCGGGGGCTTGGGCGTAAGGTTCACCGCCGCGTACCACTGCGACCGTCGTTGGTCGCACAACCGTCGGACCGGATGCCCCGGAATAGACGAAGCCCCTGGCGCAATAGCGCAAGGGGCTCTTGCACAAAGATGCTACCCGAGGAAGCGAGGCAGGACCGAGGTGGCGACTTTCGCGACGTCCGAACAGCTGCTGGTGATCATCGATCCGGCGGCACGGCAGGCGGACGGAGAGTCCGTACGCATCGCGAAAGACGTGCTCAGCGCGGGTGCGGCGGCCAAGGTGTGCCTGCCGGAGGGGCCGGAGGAATTCGCCCGCGCGCTCGGCCGCAGGGGATCCAGGCGGCCGGTGGTGGTCGGCGACGGCCGGGCCCTGGTGCGCGCCGTCACCCTGCTGCACCGGCAGCGGGAGCTGGCCGGATGCGCGCTGTCGGTGGTGCCGGTGGGGGACACCTCGCTCGCCGAGTCGCTCGGGGTGCCCGCTGGCACGGTGGCGGCGGCGCGGGCGGTCCTGGACGGCGCCGAGCGGCGGCTGGACCTGCTGGTCGACGACAGCGACGGGGTCGTGCTGGGGGCGCTGGGCATTCCGTCGGTGCCGGTGCGGGCGGCTGCCGCCGAGCCGGTGCCCCTCTCCTCGGGCCGGCCCTGGTACCGCTCCCTGGTCCGCACCCTGGCCGCCCGGCCGGTCCGGCTGCCCGCCGTGCCCTCCCCCGGCACCGCCCGGCTCCGGGTGGAGGTCGACGGGGCGACGCTCGTGGACCTGGACCAGCCGGTCGAGGCCGTCTCGGTGACCCCGGGCACGGACGGGCTGGCCTCGGTGGAGGTGCGGCCCCTGTCGCTGGGCGCGGAGGCGACGCCTCTGCTGGCCGCCGGCCGCACGGTGACGGTCACGGGGGCGGACTTCCGCTACCGGGCGGACGCGGCCGTCTCCGGGCCGGTACGGCGGCGGACCTGGCGGGTGGCGGAGGGCGCCTGGGGGCTCGTCCTGCCCGCCGACCGATGATCCTCACGGACCTCCCTAAAGGTCTAGTGACACATATTTAACCGTGCCGACCCCTTCCCGCACCCCTGCTCCGTCCACCATCCTGCTCCATCAGTACCCGCGGACAGGACAGGGAAGGGGCCACCCGATGGCTGTGGACGAGGGTGTCGCGCCGGCGACGGGCACGGGCGACGACGGAATGGTTCACCGGCTGAAGCCCAACGCCGTGGGCCTGCTCGGGGTGGTGTTCATGGCGGTCGCCACCGCCGCGCCGATCACCGCGATGACCGGCAACGTGCCCTTCATGGTGTCGTCCGGCAACGGCGTCGGGGCGCCCGCGAGCTATCTCGTGGCAATGGTCGTCCTGGCAATCTTTTCCGTCGGTTTCACATCGATGGCGAAGCACATCACGTCCACGGGCGCCTTCTACGGCTTCATCTCCTACGGTCTCGGCCGCACCGCCGGCCTCGCCTCGGGACTGCTCGCGACCTTCGCGTACGTCGTCTTCGAGCCCGCGCTGATCGGGATCTTCTCGACCTTCGCGACGACCACGCTCAGGGACCAGACGGGACTGGACGTGCCCTGGTGGGCCTTCGCCATCCTGATGCTCGCGATCAACGCCACCGGCACCTGGTTCGGGGTCAGCGTCGCCGAGAAGCTGCTGGTGGTGCTGCTGGCGACCGAGGTCACCGTGCTGGCGGCCATGGCGGTGTCCGTCGCCCTCCACGGAGGCGGGCCGCACGGGTTCACCTTCGCGCCCGTCGACCCCGTCAACGCCTTCAAGGGCACCTCCGCCGGCCTCGGGCTCTTCTTCGCCTTCTGGTCCTGGGTCGGCTTCGAGTCGACGGCGATGTACGGCGAGGAGTCCCGCGACCCGAAGAAGATCATCCCCAAGGCGACGATGATCAGCGTGCTGGGCGTCGGCGTCTTCTACGTCCTCGTCTCCTGGATGGCCATCACCGGCAACGGCGAGGCGGAGGCCGTGCGGGCCGCCTCCTCCGCCAACCCGCTCGCGATGTTCTTCAACCCCACCGAGCGCTACGTCGGCCACTGGGCGGTCGACGTCATGCAGTGGCTGATGATCACCGGTTCACTGGCCTGCGGCATGGCCTTCCACAACTGCGCCGCCCGCTACCTCTACGCCCTGGGCCGGGAGGGCGTCCTGCCGTCACTGAAGACCACCATCGGGCGGACCCACGCCCGGCACGGCTCGCCGCACATCGCCGGCCTGGTGCAGACGGTGGTGAGCGCGGTGCTGATCGGCGCCTTCTGGGCCGCGGGCAAGGATCCCTACACGGGTACGTACGTCCTGCTCGCCATCCTCGGCACCATGGCGATCCTCGTCGTCCAGGCCGTGTGCTCGTTCGCGGTGCTGATGTACTTCCGCTCCCACCACCCCGAGAGCCGGCACTGGTTCCGCACCTTCACCGCGCCGCTGCTGGGCGGGGTCGCGATGCTCGCGGTGGTCGTGCTGCTGGTGTCCAACATGGGCGTGGCGGCCGGACCGGAGTCCGGCTCACTGGTCCTGAAGGCGACCCCGTGGCTGGTGGCCCTGGTCGCGGCGACCGGCCTCGGCTACGCCCAGTACCTCAAGCGACGCTCCCCCGAGCGGTACGCGCTGCTGGGCCGGACGGTGCTGGAGGAGACGAAGGAACGGTGACACCGCCGTCCGACCCTCAGTCCACGTACTGCTTGAGGTCGTCGGTGTCGAGTTCGATGCCTACGGGGTCGGGGAGGGTGATGCTGCCGCCGAGCCTGACCACGTGGACGTCCCGGTAACCGACCTCCAGGTCCGGGTCGCTGTGCACGAGAATCGTGAGGTTCGCACGGTCGATCAGCAAGTAGACAGGGATCCCTGCCTCGGCGTAAGCCCGGGGCTTCTCGACTCGATCGCGGCTGTGGGTGTCCGAGTCGTACGACGTGATCTCGACCGCCATCAACACACCGGCAGGGTCGGCCCAGTTGCCCTTCCCCGCGAAGTGACCCGCAGGTGCGAGCACGCCGTCCGGCTTGGCACGACCGTTGCGATACGCCCCGACCTTCAGACCACGGTTCGGATAGAGCGTGAGCTCAGACCGCGCGTGCTTGCACTGGAAGACCAACCACATCGTGATCTCATCATGGTTGCCGTTCGTCACCTTCTTGACCCCGATCCGTCCGTCGATGAACTCGAAACTGACGGTCTCGTCCTCGCGGGCGGCGAATTCGGCGATCCGCTCGAACATGTCCACCGACAACCTGGATGACGCGCGCTCTGCCATAACCGTCATGGTGCCTCCCTTCGCAGGCGGGCACCAGCTTGGCGAGCCGCCCGTGACGATCGCCCGGAATCGCGCAGTGATCACTCGAACGCATGATCACCCCACCTGGACGCTCAGCTCCTCCAGTCCCCGGATCACGAAGTTGGGCTTCCTCACCGGCTCCGCCGCCAGGCTCAGCGTCGGGGCCCTTCTCAGCAGCGCCGTCATGGAAGCCGCCAGCTCCATGCGGGCCAGGGGTGCGCCGATGCAGTAGTGGATGCCCGCGCTGAAGGAGATGTGCGGGTTGTCCGCGCGGGTGAGGTCCAGGCGGCCGGGGTCGGCGAAGACCTCGGGGTCGTGGTTGGCGGAGCCGAAGAGCATGGCGATCTCCGTGCCCCGGGGGATCGTCGTGCCGTCGATCTCGATGTCCTCCAGCACCCAGCGTTCGAAGAGCTGGAGCGGGGTGTCGTAGCGCATCAGCTCCTCGATCGCGGACGGGATCAGGGAGTGGTCGGCGCGCAGCGCGGCGAGCTGGCCGGGGTTGCGGAACAGGGCGTACCAGCCGTTGACCGTGGCGTTGACGGTCGCCTCGTGGCCCGCGTTCAGCAGCAGTACGGCCGTGGAGATCATCTCCTGCTCGGTGAGCCGGTCGCCCTCGTCGTGCGCCGCGATGAGCCCGGAGATCAGATCGTCGCCCGGCTCCTTGCGCCGCTCGGCGATCAGCTCGCGGAGGTAGTCCGAGAACTCGACCGAAGCGCGCACCGCCCTGCGGGCCGTCTCCTCCGGCGGGTTCAGCTCGTACATCCCGCAGATGTCCGCCGACCAGGGGCGCAACCGGTCGCGGTCCGCCTCGGGGATGCCCAGCATCTCGGCGATCACCGCCACCGGCAGCGGCTCCGCCACATCCCGCAGCAGATCACCGCCGCCGGCCTCGACCAGCTTCGCCACCAGCTCGTCCGCCAGCCCGCGCACATACGGCTGGAGCCGCTCCACCGTGCGCGGAGTGAACGCCTTCGACACCAGGCGCCGGATCCGGGTGTGGTCCGGCGGCTCCAGGTCGAGCATCCCGTGGTCGTTGAGCGTGTGGAACGGCTCGTGCTCCGGCGGGGGCGCGGTCCGGCCGAACTCCTCGTGCGTGAACCGGTGCTGATACGTCCGGCCCAGCCGGCGGTCGCGCAGCAGCGCCGAGACGTCCGCGTGCCGCGGCACCAGCCACTGGTCCGTCGGCTCGTACCTGATCACCCGCCCCCGCGCCCGCAGTTCCGCATAGGCCGGGTAGGGATCGGCGACGAACGCAGGGTCCCAGGGGTCGAAGGCGAGGTCCGCAGCAGCTGCCATGGACGGACGTTAGCCCCGGGGGTCCGCTCCCGGCCAGGGTGAGGGACCGCGACTCAGCCCGGTGTGACCAGCCTCGCCTCGTACGCGAACACCGCCGCCTGGGTGCGGTCGCGCAGGCCCAGCTTCACCAGGATCCGGCTCACATGGGTCTTGATCGTCGACTCCGCCACCACCAGCCGCCCGGCGATCTCCGCGTTCGACAGGCCCTGCGCGATCAGCACCAGCACCTCCGTCTCCCGCTCCGTCAGCTCCCCGTACGCCGCCTGTGCCGCCGGCATCAGGCGCGGGGTGTCCGCCAGACGGGAGAACTCGGTGATCAGACGCTTGGTGACCGAGGGTGCCAGAAGGGCCTCGCCCGCCGCCACCACCCGGACGCCGTCGGCCAGTTGGCGCGCCGAGGCGTCCTTGAGGAGGAAGCCGGAGGCTCCCGCGCGCAGCGCCTGGTACACGTACTCGTCGAGGTCGAACGTGGTCAGCACCAGCACCTTCGCCGTCTCGTCCGCGGCGACGATCTCCCGGGTCGCCTCGATGCCGTTCAGCTCCGGCATGCGGATGTCCATCAGGACGACGTCCGGGGACAGCTCCCGCACCCGCTCCACCGCCTGCCGGCCGTTGACGGCCTCGCCGACGACCTCGATGCCCGGCATCGCGTTCAGCAGCACCGAGAAGCCCTCGCGGACCATCATCTGATCGTCCGCGATCAGTACGCGGATCGTCATGCCGTGCCCTCGATCGCCGGGTCCGCCGCCGGCACCGGCAGGAACACCGTCACCTCGTACCCTCCCTCGGACAGGGGGCCCGCCGTCATGTCGCCGTTCAGCATCGAGACGCGCTCCCGCATGCCCGTGATGCCGTGCCCGGCGCCGGGCGAGGCCTTGACCAGGTTCGGGGCCGGCGGCGGGCCGTTGACTATGCGCAGGCCCAGACCGCCGAGAACATAGCCGATCTCGACCCGGGCGCTCGCGCCGGGAGCGTGCCGCAGGCTGTTGCTCAGCGCCTCCTGCACGATCCGGTACGCCGACAGCTCCACGCCCTGCGGCAGCTCCCGCACCGCGCCGGTCACCGCCTTCTCCACCTCCAGGCCGGCCTCGCGCACATTGGCGAGCAGGCCGTCCAGCTCGGCCAGGGTGGGCTGCGGGGCGTCCGGGGCCTCGTAGTCCTCCGCGCGGACCACGCCGAGGACCCGGCGCAGCTCGGTCAGGGCCGCCACCGCGTTCTCCCGGATCGTGGCGAACGCCTTCTCCAGCTCCGGCGGCGGGTTCTCCACCCGGTACGGCGCGGCCTCCGCCTGGATCGCGACCACCGACATGTGGTGGGCGACCACGTCGTGCAGTTCACGGGCGATCGTCGTGCGCTCCTCCAGCAGGGTGCGCCGCGAGCGCTCGTGCTCCGTCACCGTCTGCTGGGCGGTCACCTCCTGCCGGGCCTCCCGGCGGGTGTGCCGCACGGTGACGGCCAGCAGGATCAGCGCGGAGAGGACGATCATCGGGGCCGCGTTGATGTCGTAGTGGCTCGCGCCGAAGACCGTCACCATCCAGAAGCCGTACAGCGCGGTCAGCAGCCACATCCAGGCCGCGGTGCGCGGGCGGGTGCGTATCGCCACGACGGTGAGCACCGTCAGGTGGGCGATGAAGCTGCCCGGCAGCCACGGCCAGGTCTCCCAGCTGTCACCGACCGCCGAGGTGATCGCGGTCGCCGCGAGCGACAGCCAGAACGCACCGACCGGACGCGCCAGGGTCAGCAGCACCGGGGCCAGCGCGAGGACCCCGCACACCAGCTGCGTCACCCCGTTCTGCGAGAAGCTCGCCGCGTTGGCGAGCGCCGCCACCATGCCGGCGACGACCACCAGCGCGTGCGGGGTCCACGACGCGTACTCCCGCCAGCGGCCGGACAGGTGGCGGGTGAGCGGGCCGTCGGCAGCCGTGCGGGGCAGCGGGCGGTAGGCGAAAGCCCCGTGGAACAGGTCCTGCCGCAGCCCCCGCAGGGCGTCGACGGCCAGCCGGAACTCCGGGCTGCGCGGCCTGTCGGCCGGCCCCGGCGGGATCGTCTGGGTGTGCGTCGTCTCGGTCACGTGCAAAACGGTATGCGGGGGCGGGGGTCGCGGTCGTCCCCTTGGAGAGGGGTCCTCGGGCATCCCTCTCAGGTACTACGCGTAGGGCGGGGCCGGAGCCCTGAGCCGCGTCGGGGTCAGCGGCCTCCGGGCCGGACCAGTCCGGACTCGTAGGCGAAGACCGCCGCCTGGGTGCGGTCGCGCAGGCCCAGCTTCACCAGGATCCGGCCCACGTGCGTCTTCACGGTCTGCTCGGCCACGACCAGCCGCTCGGCGATCTCCGCGTTCGACAGGCCCTGCGCGATCAGCGCCAGCACCTCCGTCTCCCGCTCCGTGAGGTCGCCGACGCGCCGCTTGAGCGGGGCCCGGCTGCCGCCGTCCAGCCGGGAGAACTCCGCGATGAGCCGGCGGGTGATGCCGGGGGCGAGCAGGGCGTCGCCCGCGGCCACCACCCGCACCGCCTCGGCCAGCTTGTCCGCCGAGGCGTCCTTGAGCAGGAAGCCGGAGGCTCCCGCCCGCAGCGCGTCGTACACGTACTCGTCCAGGTCGAACGTGGTCAGCACCAGCACCTTGACGGCGGGGTGGTCCTCGGCGATCCGGCGGGTCGCCTCGATGCCGCCCATCTCCGGCATCCGGATGTCCATCAGCACGACGTCCGGGGACAGGTCGGCGGTCCGGGCGATGGCATCCCGGCCGTCCACCGCCTGCCCGATCACCTCGATGCCGGGCTGGGTGTTGAGCAGCACGGTGAAGCCCTGCCGGACCATCTGCTGGTCGTCGGCGATGAGTACCCGGATGCTGCCGGTACCGCTCGTCATGTGCTCTCTTCTCCTGTCGGGGGCTGGTCGGGCGGGTTCGGGGCGATGTCTCCGGGGAGGAAGGCCGTGACGTGGAAGCCGCCGTCCGAGGTTCTGGCCGCGACGAGATGGCCGCCGAGCATGGCCGCGCGCTCCCGCATGCCGAGCAGCCCGTGCCCGGCGCCCGGGGAGGGCGGGACGGGGTGGCGCGGCGGCGAGTTGGTCACCTCCAGGTGCAGGCCGTTCGGGAAGTGCCCGACCTCCACGCGCACCCGGGATCCCGGGGCGTGCCGCAGGGCGTTGCTGAGCGCCTCCTGCACGATCCGGTACGCCGACAGTTCCACCCCCGGAGCGTACGGCCGCACCCGGCCCGTCACCTCCGTGGTCACGTCCAGCCCCGCCGCGCGGGTGTTCTCGATCAGCGCGTCGAGCCGGTCGAGCGTGGGCTGGGGTGCGTCCGGGGCCGCTCCGGTGCCGGGGCTGCCCAGGCCGTAGGGGTCCTCGGGGTTCTCGGAGCGCAGCACGCCGAGCACCCGGCGCAGCTCGGTGAGCGCCTCCAGCGCGTTGTTGCGGATCCCGGCCAGGTTCTCCAGCAGTTCCTCGGAGGGGTGCTCCGCCAGATGGGGCGCGACCTGGGCCTGGATGGAGATCACCGACATGTGGTGGGCGACGACGTCGTGCAGCTCGCGGGCGATCCGGCTGCGTTCCTCCAGCAGCGTGCGGCGGGCACGTTCCTCCGCTGTGATCGTCGTCTGCTGTACCAGTTCGGTACGGGCCTCGCTGCGGCTGCGCAGGGCGGCACCGATGACGGCGACGATGGCGAACACGGCCACGGCCATCGTGCCGGTGCCGGAGTAGTGCCCCACCGCCATGCCGCCCTGCACTACGTAGGTGACCAGGGTCGTCACGGCGAGCACGGCGATCGCGCCGCGGAAGCGGACGCGCAGCGCCAGGAGCAGGAGGACGGCCATGTGGGCCACCAGGGTGGGGGTGGTCCAGGGCCAGTTGGGACCCGAGGACGGCGGGAGCGTCTCCAGGTGGGGGCGGGCGACCAGCGCGGCGACGACGGCGGCGGCCAGGGAGAGGGCCCAGGCGGGCACGGGGCGCCAGAGGGCCAGGACGATGGCGGCGGCCTGGAGGAACGTGAGGAGGAAGGCGTCGGCGTGGGCGAGGCCGTAGGAGGTGGCGAGCTCCTCGCCGCCGGCCAGCCCGATGATCAGGGCCAACCAGGTGATGAGGAGGTAGGTGAGGAGCCGGAGCCAGCGGTACTTCGACAGGGGCGGTGCGTGGCGGGAGGGCGCTTCGCCCAGCCAGGCGCTCAGGCGGCGGCGGACGGGGGCGGTGTCGCGGGGCGGGGTGTGACGGCCGTCGGCGGAGGCGGGAGTGGGGCTGGGGTCCGCGGGCTTCACGGGGTCAACCTTAGGCATGGTGCGGGGACTTCGTCGGCGGGAGATGGCGGTGGACGACGTGGGACGGGCGGTTGCGCCCGCGGCGCGGGCCCTGTTCATGGTGGCGGAAGGCCGCCCGGCACAGGGACAGCACCAGCGCGAACAGCGGGAGCCAGGCGAGGCGGTACGCCACCCAGGTGAGGGAGTCGGGCGGGGTGTGCAGGCCGGGCAGCCGGCCGGCCAGGAGACCGGTGGCCGTGGTGGCCATCATGGCCGTCTGGTGCCACAGGAAGATCGTCATCGCGGAGAGGTTGACGAGGGCCACCGCCAGCCAGGCGAGCGGGCGGGCCGTCGCACGGCGCAGCCGGTCGCGCAGCAGGAGCGCCAGACCGCACTGGGCCAGGCCGAACGTGACGGCCGCCAGGGTCGGTGGGTTCAGGTTGGAGACCGCGCTGCCGGGGACGCCGACCATGGACGCCGGGTAGCCCGCGCAGCCGACGAGGACCGCGGTGGCCGCCGTACCGCCGAGGAGGAGCGCCCAGGACGAGCGGCGGCTGTGCACTTCGCCCCGGGCCCAGGCGGCGCCCAGGGTGTAGGGGACCAGCCAGCCGGCGGCCAGGTTGATCCAGCCGATCCAGGACGGGCCGAGGTGCAGGCCGAAGCGGAACAGGTCCACGTGCAGGACGACGGCGAGCGGCCACAGCGGGTTGAGGCGGGTGACGAGCGGGGTGACGGCCGTCAGCACGGCGAAGACCAGCAGGAACCACAGGGGGGACAGCGCCAGTTTCCCCAGGGTGTGGACAGTGGCCGGCGGCGCGCCGGTGAGCAGCAGGGCCGTGGCGGCCACCGCCCACAGGCCCAGGAGGGCCGCGACCGGGCGGAGCAGGCGGGTCAGGCGGGCGCGCAGCCAGTCGGCGTAGGAGTCGCCTCTGGTGCGGGCCGTGGCCAGGCTGCGGGTCGCCACATGGCCGCCGACCAGGAAGAACACGGCCAGGGTCTGGAAGAGCCAGGAGACCGGGGCCAGCCAGGGCATGTGCCGCAGCGGGCTCGCCGTGTGCAGCGCGCCGTCCTCCGCGACCAGCGCGGTGACCAGCCAGTGCCCCAGGACGACACCGAGGATCGCGAAGGCCCGCAGGGCGTCGACCGCGCGGTCGCGGGAGGCGGGGGTGGCGGCGTCCACGCGCTGGGCGGCCCGGTGCAGCGCGTGGCGCGCCTGGCCTGCGAGATGTACGGCGGCGCCACGGGTACGCCGGGACGGCTCAGGCATGGGTCACCTCCGAGGTCTCGCCGAGGGTGATCCGGGCGAGGTTGGCGAGGGAGGCCGAGCCCGGGGTGAAGTAGCCGCTGTGGTCGGCGCCGGCCGCGTCGAAGACCCGGGCGCCGAAGGCGGCCGAGACGGGGTCGGTGCCGAAGCCGACGGTGGTGCCGAAGAGGTCGGCGCGGACGTGCGGGACGTGCGCCACCCAGTCGCCGCTGCCGCGGGCCGCCCAGACCCGGGCGCGGGTGTGCAGGGCGGCCACGGAGTCAGCGCCGGTGCCGGGGCTGCCGATCAGGGCGATGTCGTCCGCGGCCAGGGCGGGGGCGGCTCGGCCGCAGACCACGGAGCCGTAGGAGTGGCAGAGCAGGGAGACGTGTGCCCCGGCGGGGGCCGCGGCGCGCAGGTGACGTACGAACGCGCGCAGGCGGGGGGCGGCTTCGTCGGCGCGGGTGGCGGTGGCCACCGTGGGGCTGATCGTGGCCGGGGTCTCGTAGCCGAGCCAGGCGATGACGGCGACGTGGGTGCCGGGGGCCGTGCGGTGGGTGAGGTCCGTGTACAGGGCCGCGGCGGTTCGGTGGAAGCGGGTGTAGGTGTCCAGGGAGGTGTCCGAGCCGGGGACCAGGACGGCGATGTGATCGGCGTGGGCGAGGTCGCCGAGGACCTCCGTGACCTGGCCCGCGCCTCGGCCGTCGAAGGCGAGGAGGTGGCGGGAGGGGGTGGCCAGCGCGCGGTCCGCGGCGGCGCGGTGGGGGTCGCCGTGGGCGGTGGCCATGCGGGCTGCCGTTGCGGCGTTGGTCCGGTTGGCCGCGTAGGTGGAGTGCAGGGTGGTCGGGGTGAGGGGGGCGAGGGTGGCGGGGGGTGGGGCGGGGATCTCCGGGCGCGCTGCGCCGGTGAGGGGGGCGACTATGGCGGCGGTGAGGAGGGCGGCGAGGAGGGGGCGGAGGGCTCTGTGCGGGGGGCGCCGCCGGTTCGGGTGCGGGCTTGGGTGCGGGCTGGTGGGTGGGCACCCGGCCTTCGGCCGGGTCCGGATTCCCACCCGCACCACCCGTGCAGCTTTCGTCGCCGACCGCGGGTGGCCCCCGTGGGGCGAATTCGCCGTCGGCGGCTGCGGGATGTCGACGCGTGGGAGGGGGTGCCCCATGGTGGGTTCCTTTCAGGGAGCCCGGCCATCGGGCTTGACTGAGAAGGAAGTTACGGAGCAGGGGCTGTCGTCGGCGTCCCGCCAGAGAGCTGTCCTACGGCGTAGCTCTCAGGTACTACGGGTATCACCAGGCCAGTTGAGCGATCTCCTCCGCCGCCACCGCGCAGGCGTCCGCCGCCGGGTCGATCAGCGGGAAGTGGCCCACGTCCTCCAGAAGCGTCAGGCCGACCATCTCGCCCGCCTTCGCCGCCGCCTCCACGTACGCCTCGGCCACCTGCTGCGGCACCACCAGGTCGGTACGGCCCTGGACGAGGGTCGTGGCGATGCCCGTCGGCAGCAGGAGCACCGGATCCGCGTACGGGCGGCGCTCGGCGAAGCCGTCCTGCCCGCCGAGGAACTGCAGGGACGCGTGCCCGCAGACGTCCAGCTTCTCCGCCACCTCGAAGTCCGCGATCGGGGCGAGCGCGACGACACCGCGCAGCGGCGCCGGGCCGTCGGTGCGCCAGGGGGCGCCCACGGGGAGGACGTGCCGGGCCGCTCCCCACAGGGCGAGGTGGCCGCCCGCCGAGTGGCCGGTCAGGACCGTGCGGCGGGGATCCGCCTGCGGGAGCGCCTCACGGACCAGCGCGGGCAGGGCGTCCAGTGCCGCCGCGACGTCGTCCAGGGTGTCGGGCCAGCGCCCGGCGAGCGGCACGCCCTCGCCCCCGCCGCTCTCCCCCGCCTGCTGCCCCGGGATCAGTGGCTCACCGCCTCGTCTGTACTCGACGTTGGCCACCGCGAAGCCCCTGCGGGCCAGGTAGTCGGCGAAGGGCGTGATGTGGCGGCGGTCGTAGCGGGCGCGCCAGGCGCCGCCGTGCAGGACGACGACCAGCGGGGCGAGAGAGGCGGCGGAATCCGGGCCCGGGCGGGGGGCGTAGAAGTCGATCACCTGGTCGGGGTGGTCACCGTACGCGGCGGTGGCGTCGGGGTCGACCGGGGGGTGCGAGAAGGCCGATTCCTCTTCGGCGGCGGCGCGGGCAGCTGCGGCGTCGTCCGGCATGCTCCAACCTCTCAGCGACAGAACGAATTTGGTGCATCAGGCGGCGATTCGGCCGTTGGCGGGGACGGTATCAGGCCGGAAACGTGCGGCGACATGGGGTTGTCACGCAGGGTGAAGGAAAACGGTTCTGCGGGGTGTTCGTGCGTGGGGCGGGGTGCCGTCGCACGGACGGACACCCCGCCCCACGCCGCTGCCGAGGGCCGGTTACCCGAGCAGCTCGCCCAGCACCCGCGCCGCCCGCTCCGTCTCGGCGAAGCTCACATACAGCGGTGTGAAGCCGAAGCGGAGGACGTCGGGATGCCGGAAGTCGCCCACGACTCCTCGCTCGATCAGGCGTTTCATGATCTCACCCGCGTCGTGACAGCGCAGGGCGATCTGGCTGCCCCGCTCCCCGTGCGGTTCCGGAGTCACGGAGACCACCCGGCCCGGCTCGGTGTACGCCGTGACGCACTCCAGGAAGAAGTCCGTCAGCGCCAGGGACTTGGCGCGGACCGCGGAGATCGAGACGTCGTCCCAGACGTCCAGGGCCGCCTCCAGGGCCAGCATGGAGAGGATGTCGGGCGTGCCGACGCGGCCGCGCAGGGCGCCCGGAGCCGGTGCGTACGACGGGCTCATGCCGAACGGCTCGGCGTGGGAGTTCCAGCCGGGCAGGGGCGAGTCGAAGCGGTCCTGCAGTTCCCCGCGCACATACAGGTACGCCGGTGAACCCGGGCCTCCGTTCAGGTACTTGTAGGTGCAGCCGACCGCCAGATCCACCCCGTGCTCGTCCAGGCCGACCGGCAGCGCGCCCGCGCTGTGGCACAGGTCCCAGACAGACACAGCCCCGGCCGCGTGCACGGCGGCGGTGAGCGACGGCAGGTCGTGCAGGCGTCCGGTGCGGTAGTCGACGTGGTTGAGCAGGACGGCGGCCGTACGGTCGCCGAGCGCCGCGGGCACCTCCGACGGGGTCACCGCGCGCAGCGTCCGACCGGTCAGGCGGGCCGCCGACTCGGCGATGTAGCCGTCCGTGGGGAACGTCGTCGCGTCGACCAGGATCTCGTCGCGGCCCTCGTCGGCCATGCGGACCGCCGCCACGAGTGCCTTGAAGACGTTGACACTTGTGGAGTCGCCCACGACGATCTGGCCCGGTGCCGCGCCGACCAGCGGGGCGATGCGGTCGCCGATCCGCTCGGGCGCCGTCCACCAGCCGCTCTCGTCCCAGGAGCGGATGCGCAGCTCGCCCCACTGGCGGCGGACGACGTCCCGCACCCGGTCCGGCACGTTCGCCGGCAGGGCGCCCAGGGAGTTTCCGTCCAGGTAGGTCACGTCGTCGAGGACGAACCGGGAGCGCAGCGGGGCCAGGTCGTCCGCCGCGTCCAGCTTCTCTGCCCGCAGGGCCTGCTCAGACATGCGACCTCGCCGTCCACAGCTCCGGGAACACGTTCTTGCGGGCGCGCTTCTCCAGCCAGGCCACGCCGGCGGAGCCGCCCGTGCCGGCCTTGGCGCCCATCGCGCGCCGGGTGGCGACCAGGTGGTCGTTGCGCCAGCGCCACACCAGCTCGGCCACGTCGCTCAGCGCCTCGCCGAGGCGGGCGAGTTCGGCGTTCTGGTCGCCGGAGTAGATCTCCGCCCAGGCCGACTCGACGGCGTCCGAGGGCTCGTACCGCTGCGAGACGTCCCGGTGCAGGACGGACGCGGGGATGGTGTGGCCGCGGCGCGCGAGGAGCCGTACCACCTCGTCGTACAGGCTCGGCTCGTGCAGCGCCTTCTCCAGTTCCGCGTGGACGCGGGGGGCGCCGCGGTGCGGGACGAGCATGGACGCGGACTTGTCGCCGAGCAGGAACTCCAGGCGCCGGTACATCGCCGACTGGAAGCCGGAGCCGTCGCCGAGGGCGGAACGGTAGGCGTTGAACTGTGCCGGGGTCAGCTGGCCGAGCGGCTTCCAGGAGGCGTTCAGGGCCTCCAGCTCGCGCACGGAGCGCTTCAGGGCGGCGATCGCGGTCGGCACGTCGTCCGCGCGGAGCGCCTGGGCGGCGGTCTCCCACTCGTGGACGATCACCGTGAACCACAGCTCCATGACCTGGGTGGTCACCAGGAAGACCATCTCTCCGGGGTCGTCGGAGAGGGTGTGCTGGAGATGGGTGAGTACGTCGGCCTTGACGTAGTCCTCGTACGGCGTCGTCCCCGCGAAGTCGAGATTCGGGGTCTCGGGCTCAGCGGCCTCGTAAGGGGGGTGAGCCTGTTGGGACATCGCTGTCTCCTGTTGTTACTCCGGGTAGCGGTCCGCCCCTGCCGATGCCGGCACGGGGGCCCCGGTCCCCACCCCGCATCCTCCGCATTCCCCCCGGGTACGGCAAGGCCCGCCTGGTGCCAGACGGGCCACACCGGTCACTTCGGTGGCTCCCCTGCGGGTCAGCCGAGGGTCTGGGCCGCCGTCGGCGAGGAGTCCTTCAGGAACTGCGAGCAGCGCTCGTACTCGTCCTGCTCGCCGATCGACTGGGCGGCGCGGGCGAGGGCGTGCAGGGCGCGCAGGAAGCCACGGTTCGGCTCGTGCTCCCAGGGCACCGGACCGTGCCCCTTCCAGCCGCTGCGGCGCAGGGCGTCAAGACCGCGGTGGTAGCCCGTACGGGCGTAGGCGTACGACTCCACGACCGCGCCGCGCTCGAACGCATCGTCGGCCAGCTGGGCCCAGGCGAGGGAGGAGGTGGGGTGCTGGGCGGCGACGTCCGCCGGCGCGGTGCCGTTCGCCAGCAGCCGGCGGGGCTCCGGGTCGTCGGGGAGATGGGTCGGAGGCGGACCGCCGAGGAGGTTCTGGTGAATCGTCATGGGTTCAGTTTCCCGCATGGGCGGGGGGTGCCGCCCGGCCTGGGCCGACCTTGCGGCCGGCCTCCAGCGGCGGAGCCGTCACGCACCCGTGCAGCTTGCACTCGGGGCGGAGGCAGCCCGGTGCGGGGCGGCGGACCAGGGCGGCGGCCAGGACCGCGCCGGCCAGGAGGACCCCCGCGCAGATCGGCATCGCCCGGTCGAACGCCGCGTCGAACGCCGTGGGGGACCGGTAGGCCTCGGGGCCCATCCCGGCCAGCAGGGGCAGCGCCGCCACGGCCACCAGGCCCGCCGCCCGGGCCGCCGCGTTGTTGATACCGCTGGCCAGGCCCGCCCGGGCGGTGTCGACGGAGGCGAGGACGGTGGCCGTCAGGGGGGCGACCAGGACGACCATGCCGGCGCCCATCACGAGGACCGCCGGGAGCACGTCGGTGAGGTAGTCCGCGTCCTTCCCCACCCGCAGCATCAGCAGCATCGCCACCGCGCAGAGCAGCGGGCCCACCGTCAGCGGCAGCCGCGGCCCCGTGCGGTCCGCGAGCGCGCCGGAGCGGGACGAGAACAGCAGCATGAGGACGGTGGTGGGCAGGAGGGCCGTACCGGCCGCCAGGGGCGAGTAGCCCGCCACGACCTGGAGCTGGAGCGCGGTGAGGAAGAAGAAGCCGCTGAAGGCCGCGTACACGCACAGGGTGACGAGATTGACCGCCGTGAACTGGCGCGAGGCGAAGATGTCCGGCGGGAGCATCGGGTCGCGGCGGTGCTTCTCGACGTACACGAAGGCCACCGCCGCCGCGCAGCCCGCCACCGTGGTCAGCGTGACCGCCAGGGAGCCGGTCCGGGCCTCGATGAGCGCGTACGTCAGGAGGGCGAGGGACAGGGCGCCGAGCACCGCGCCGAGGACGTCGAAGCGGCCCTGGGCGCCCTTGCCCCCGGACGACTCCGGTACGTGGCGGAGCGCGACCGGTACGCACAGCAGCGCCAGCGGCACGTTCAGCAGGAACACCCAGCGCCAGCCGGGGCCGGCCACCAGCCAGCCGCCGAGGAACGGGCCGACGGCGGCGCCGATCCCGCCGAACCCGGACCACAGGCCGACGGCCCGGCTGCGGTCGTCGGGGTGGAAGGACGCCTGGATCAGCGCGAGCGAGCCGGGGGTGAGGAGGGCGCCGCCGATGCCCTGCAGCGCCCGGGCGGCGATCAGTACGGCCGAGGTCGGGGCCAGGCCGCAGAGCAGCGAGGCGACGGCGAACCAGACCACGCCGAGGACGAAGATCTTGCGGCGGCCGTAGCGGTCGCCGAGCGAGCCGCCCAGCAGGATCAGACCGGCCAGCGTGACCATGTACGCGTTGACCGTCCACTGCAGGGCGCCGAGGCTCGCGTCCAGGTCGCGGCCGATGCGCGGCAGGGCGACGTTGACCACCGTGGAGTCCAGCATGGCCATGCTGGACCCGAGGACCGTCGTGAGCAGGATCCACGTGCCCTGGGGCGAGGCCAGCCGGACGTCGGGCATGCCCCCAGGTATACAGCGGGCCCGGCGGCATGGACAGCCGCCGGGCCCGCCGGAGGTACCGCTTACTTGATCTTGTTGCCCGCCGAGCGCAGGTTCTGCGTGGCCTGCAGGACGCGCGCGGCCATGCTCGCCTCGGCCAGCTTGCCCCAGGTCCGCGGGTCGTAGGCCTTCTTGTTGCCGACCTCGCCGTCGACCTTCAGGACGCCGTCGTAGTTCTGGAACATGTGCGCGGCGACCGGACGGGTGAAGGCGTACTGGGTGTCCGTGTCGAGGTTCATCTTCACGACGCCGTTCTCCAGCGCGGTGAGGATCTCCTGCTCGGTGGAGCCGGAGCCGCCGTGGAAGACGAAGTCGAACGGGGAGGCCTTGCCGAACTTGGCGGCGACGCCGTCGTTCAGCTCCTTCAGCAGGTCGGGGCGGAGGACGACGTTGCCCGGCTTGTACACGCCGTGGACGTTGCCGAAGGAGGCGGCCAGCAGGTAGCGGCCCTTCTCGCCCAGGCCCAGGGCCTCGGCGGTGCGGATCGCGTCGTCGACGGTGGTGTACAGCTCGTCGTTGATCTCGTGCGAGACGCCGTCCTCCTCACCGCCGGTCGGGGTGATCTCCACCTCCAGGATGATCTTGGCGGCGCGGGTGCGCTCCAGCAGCTCCTGGGCGATGGACAGGTTGTCGGCGAGGGTCTCGGCGGAGCCGTCCCACATGTGCGACTGGAACAGCGGGTTGCGGCCGGCCTTGACGCGCTCCTCGGAGATCGCGATCAGCGGCCGTACGTACCCGTCGAGCTTGTCCTTCGGGCAGTGGTCGGTGTGCAGCGCGATGTTGACCGGGTACTTCTCGGCGATGATGTGCGCGTACTCGGCGAGCGCCACCGCGCCGCTCACCATGTCCTTGCTGTACTGGCCGCCGAGGAACTCGGCCCCACCGGTCGAGATCTGGACGATGCCGTCGCTCTCCGCCTCCGCGAAGCCGCGCAGGGCCGCGTTCAGGGTCTGCGAGGAGGTGACGTTGATGGCCGGGTAGGCGAACTTGCCTGCCTTCGCCCGGTCGAGCATCTCGTTGTAGACCTCGGGGGTTGCGATGGGCATCTGTCCGCTCCTTGAGTTGCGGGTTGGGGTTCTGCGTTACGGCCCTGACCTAGACCTGGGGATGCGACGTCGTCGTCGGCCCCATCTTTCCAGACCTGGACCGATGGTCCAGGCGCCGGTCAAGTCCAGGTCAATACGGGTCGTCAGTCCAGACCCAGTTCATCCTTCGAGAAGGCGAAGCGGTAGGGCACACCCGCGCCGGCCTCGATCTTCTCGGCGGCGCCCGTCGCCCGGTCCACGATGGTCGCGACGGCGACGACCTCGGCACCGGCCTCGCGCACGGCCTCCACGGCGGTCAGCGGGGAACCGCCGGTGGTGGAGGTGTCCTCCACCACCAGGACCCGGCGGCCCGCGATGTCCGGGCCCTCGACGCGCCGCTGCATCCCGTGCGCCTTGGCCGCCTTGCGGACGACGAACGCGTCCAGCCGCCGCCCGCGCGCGGCGGCGGCGTGCAGCATGGCGGCGGCGACGGGGTCGGCGCCCATGGTGAGCCCGCCGACCGCGTCGAACTCCAGGTCCGCGGTCAGGTCCAGCAGCACCTGGCCGACCAGCGGGGCGGCCTCGCCGTCGAGGGTGATGCGGCGCAGGTCGACGTAGTAGTCGGCCTCCAGACCGGAGGAGAGGGTCACCTTGCCGTGCACCACGGCCTTGTCCTTGATCTGCTGCAGCAGCGCGCCACGTACGTCCGTCATGCCGTCCAGCTTAGAGCCGCCGCCAGCTCCAGGTGGTCGTGGCCTCCAGCGGTTCCAGCGGGGTGACCAGGCGGGGGAGGGTGTTCAGGCCGTTGGGCGGGCCGGTCTGCGGTTCGACGCAGACGGCCTCGGCCTGCTCGTCGTAGACCACCACCCACTCCTCGCGGCTCGCCACCTTCAGCTCCAGCTGTCCGGGCCAGGTGAGGGTGACGTCGACCCCGCCGGGCATGCCGAAGCAGTCGTCCCAGGGGCCGGGCCGCGGGTCGACGCGGTTGCCGGTGGGCAGGTGGTCGGCGCCGCGCTCCTCCTGCCAGGCGGGCTTGAAGTCGAGGCGTACGTCCGCACCGCCGAGGCTGCGGTGGAACCACGGGTGCCAGCCGAGCTGCGCCGGGAAGGAGTCGTCGTACGTCTCCACGGACATGGTCAGCGTGAGGCCGTCCTCGGTGAGCGTGGCGATCTGGGTGACGCGGCCGGCGTGCGGCCAGGGGTCGGTCAGCTCGTACGTGATCACCGCCTCGTTCTCCGTGACGCGCGCGGTGCGCCAGGCGCCGTCGCGTGCGGTGCCGTGGATGGCGTGCGGCGGGGAGTTGAGCGGCATCTGGCGGACCGTGCCGCCGTCCAGGAAGCGGCCGTCCCGGATCCGGCCGCACCAGGGCACCATCGGGAAACAGCCGTAGCGCTGCCCCTGCCTCAGCAGTTCCAGGGAGCCGATCTTGAGGCTGCTGATCCGGCCGCCGTCGGCCGGGCTGACGCGTGCTTCCGCTTCGCCTGCGGTCAGCGTGATGTCTTCGTTACTCACGGGACGACAGTACTGGCGCTTTCGCTCAGCGGCGTTTTCGCAGTGCCCTGCCCACGACGATCGCCGACGCCACCACCAGTGCCGCCGCCGGGGCCGCCCAGCGCAGGGCCGGGCCTCCCATGACGGTCTGGGGGGCCGGGACGGGCGCGTACCGGCCGCGCGGCGGGGCGTGGTCGACCTCCTCGGCACTGCGGCCGATCATCGTGCGGCGCGCGTGCGCGGCCTCCGCGGGGGGTTCACCGGTGTCGGCGAAGTCCCCGGTGAACCGGTCGGGGTGCCCGGCGCCGACGCCTTCCGCGCCCGCTTCCTCGTCCGCGTCCGGGGCCAGCGAGGACGGGGGGATCTCGGCGTCGAAGAGGGAGGTGTGGGTGGCTTCGGTGGGCGGCTTCGGCTGCTCCTCGCCGCCCGCCGCCAGGGCCTCCAGGAAACGGTTCAGCAGCCTGGTCGCCGCCGCGGTCACCGTGTCCGCCGGCAGTTCCGTGATCCGGCCGGACGCGTCCGCCGTGCCCTCGGCGGTGACGGTGCAGCCGTCGTCGGTGTCCGTGAGGCGCAGGGTCAGGGCGAGCCGGACCGCGCCGGTGCCGCGGGCCTCGGTGGCGTTGGCGTCGACGGTGTACGTGCCGTCCTCGCGGGGGGTCACGCGTGCCGTGCCGCGATAGGTGACGGAGTGCCCGCCCACGCGCAGCTTCAGCCGGCCGGTGATCGGCGCCGCACCGGCGTCCTGTTGCAGGCCGGGGACGGCGCGGGCGACGCGGGACCGGTCGGCCAGGGCCGCGGCGAGCCTGTCGGCGGGGGCCGGGACGAAGACCTGGTGCTCCATGGTGCGGGAGCCTACCCAGTCGGGACCGGAACTCACCCTGCCGTGCGGGAACACGGCAGGCGTTCAGTAGCGCGGATGCACCAACGTGGACGCCGGCAGCCCCCGGATCCGGGTCCGTTCCGCCGCCGCGCCGTCCGCCGTCAGCTCTTCCCCCGTCAGGGTGCCGGGGTCGTCGGGGTCCACCCGTAGGGGTGGCGGAGTGCGCCCGGGGGCCGCCAGCAGGAAGCCCCAGTCGTGCGGGGTCCGGGGGGTGCCCGCCGAGCGGTCGGGGCCGGCCGCGAAGGCGGAGTCGTGGCCGAGCACCCGGTAGGAGGACGCGGCGAAGCCGGCCGTGCGGAGGGTCGCGGCGACGGTCCAGAAGGCGCGGGGGCGGGTGGTGACGGGCCCGGCGTGCACCACCAGGCGGCCGTCCGCGGCGAGGACGCGGCGGGTGAGGCCGTAGAACTCCTGGGAGTACAGCTTGGTGCTGGCGGTGATGCCGGGATCGGGGAGGTCGGCGACCACGACGTCGTACGCCGGCCCGCGCGCTCCGCGTTCCTCGCGCAGCCAGGTGAGCGCGTCGGCGGTGGTGACGCGCACGCGCGGGTCGGCGAGGGCGTGCCCGTTGGCGACGGACAGGCCGGGGTCGCGGCGGGCCAGGCGGACCAGGCCGGGGTCGAGCTCGACGACGTCGACGTGGCGCACCCCTCGGTGCCGCAGCACCTCGCGGGCGGCCAGGCCGTCGCCGCCGCCGAGGATCAGGACGCGCGCGTGCGGGCCGGCCAGGGCCGGGGCGACCAGGGCCTCGTGGTAGCGGCGTTCGTCCCGGCCGCCGACGCGGAGGCGGCCGTCGAGGAAGAGGTCGAGGGGCCGGCCGTGGGTGCCGCCGGCCAGGACGACCTCCTGCACGTCGGTCTGCACGGCCACCCGGACGTCCGCGCCGTACACGGCGTGCCGGGCGGCCCGTTCGAAGTCGTCGGCGAGGGCGGCGGCGGTGGCGAGGACGCCGAGGACGGTGAGGCCGGCGAGGAGGAGGGTCCAGTAGGCGCGGCGGCTGAGGTCGCGGCGGAAGAGGCCCAGCACCAGGGCGCCGCCCGCCACGACGTTGACCGTTCCCGTCAGCAGGGCGCCCGTCAACTGGCCCAGGAAGGGCAGGAGAAGGAAGGGAAAGGCCAGGCCGCCGACCAGCGCGCCCACGTAGTCCGCCGCGAACAGGTCCGCCACCGCGCCGCCCGCGTCCTGCCGGCGGATCCGCTGGATCAGCTCCATCAGCAGCGGGACCTCGGCGCCGATCAACAGGCCGATGGCGAGGGAGAAGGCGACCAGCAGGCAGCGCGGCCCGTCGGCCCAGATCCCGCCCCAGCCGGCCGTCCAGGCGAACACGGCGTACAACGCCATCGCACTGCATCCGCCGACCAGCGCGAGGGCGGACTCGAGCGCGCCGAATCCGGCCGCCGCGTGCCAGCGCAGCCGTTTGGCGCCGAGGGAGCCGATGCCCATCGCGAACACCATCACGGACAGCACCACGGAGGCCTGCGTGACCGAGTCGCCGATCAAGTACGAGGCGAACGCGACCAGTTCGAGTTCGTACACGAGCCCGCAGGCCGCACAGACGAAGACGCACACGAGGACCAGGAACCGACCGGTGCCGGGCCGGACGGGCAGCCGGGCGGGGCCTGTCCAGGAGGGCGGGGCACCCGGGGGCGCGGGGGCGTGCGGTTCGATCACGCTGCGACGTTACGTCACATACTCGGCACGCTTCGTCACCCACACGTGTGGATCTGGGGCGGTCGACGGAGGGCGGGGTTTATGCCGCCGGCCGCGCCGGTCAAGGGGACCAGCCCGTCTCCGGGGCGGGATCGGCCGGGTTGACCTTCACCCGTACCCCGACCCGGGTCCGGGTGGCCACCAACTGCCCGTCCTGCGGGTAGGCGTGCCAAGTGCGCCAGTGGACCTGGCCCTCGTACCGCTGGGCCAGCATCGCGGTGAAGGCGTGCGGGCTGCCGGGGAAGACGCCGGCGAGGCCGTGCGGATGGTCGGAGACCAGGGCCAGCAACTCCTGGGCGCGGCCCGCGAACGAGCCGGGGGTGAGCACCTCCACGCGGGCGGCGAACTCGTACTCCCAGTCGCCGACCCGTTTGGCGACGCCCAGCGGCAGCGGGGTGCTGGAGCCGGGGATGCACGCGACCGTCTCCGAACAGATCCCGCGCTCCTCCTCCAGGAGCACCTGGTGGGATGCGCCGAGCAGTCTCAACTGCAGTTTCGTCCCCGTGAGTTCCAGGTCCATGGTGGCCAGCGCGGGCAGCGGCTCGCGTCCCAGGGCCCAGGCGAGGTCGGCCGCACGCGTATCGGTGTAGGAGGTGTTCAGGGTCGTGAGCATGGATCGGCTCCGCTAACACGCAAATGAGGGGGAGATCGGCCATGTCAGCCCAGCCGGGGTGGGAGTCTGGGGGCGTCCCAGGGGCTGCGTTGGCGTTGTAGAGGGAATCATGAACAGTGGCGCCGCCACAGCGTTTTTACCCAACTTCGTGGGGTTTCCATCCCTCAGAGGGCTGCACAGCTCAACTGTTCAACTATGGCGTGCGCCGGGCGCGGTTTTCGGACAGGCCGAGCGCCCGCCGGATGTCCTGCCCGGCGGGCGCTCGGTGGTGTGCGGCCCGGATGCGGTTCCCCCTGTTCCGGAAGCTCAGCTGCCCCGTGTCAGCTGCCTCCCCCGCATCCGCCCCCGCCGCCGCACGACGAACCCCCGCCGCAGGACGAACCCCCGCCGCAGGAGTGACCCCCGCAGGAGTGGCCTCCGTGGTGCCCGCCGCCGTGTCCCCCGTGCCCTCCCGACGAGCCGGAGTCACCGCCTCCGACCCACCAGCTCGAACCGCCGTCGTCCCCATAGGTGGAGGACGACGAGGACGACGAGGACGACGACGAGCCGTACGACCGCCGCCGGCCGCCCTTGCCGAGCGACAGCCGGGCCCGCCGCCGCTGACGGATCCTGCTCAACGCGGTGGCCACCACCACGAACACCGCAAGCATGATGCCTTCGATCGCGCTGTCACTCATGGCGTCACGCTCCTTCCGTTCCCCCGAAGCGGCCCCCCGTGGGCGCCTCACCCGCGCCGTGGGTGGCGCGGTGCCGGGGGGATGCCCGGCCGGAACGGCGCGCAAAGCAGAGTTGAGGAAGTCCAGAGCTTGAGCGCAGGATGGCCGGCATGACCTCCAGCGCACGCCCTCACCTGAACCGCCGGCTCGCGGAATTCGGGACGACGATCTTCGCCGAGATGTCCGCGCTCGCCATGACGACCGGGGCGATCAACCTGGGCCAGGGTTTCCCCGACACCGACGGCCCCGAGGAGATCCGCGAGGCCGCCGTACGGGCGCTGCGCGACGGCCGCGGCAACCAGTACCCGCCGGGCCCCGGCATCCCCGAGCTGCGCACCGCGATCGCCGCGCACCAGCAGCGCCGCTACGGTCTGGCCTACGACCCCGACACCGAGGTGCTGGTCACGGCGGGCGCGACGGAGGCCATCGCGGCCTCGCTGCTGGCGCTGGTCGAGCCGGGTGACGAGGTGGTGGCCCTGGAGCCGTACTACGACTCCTACGCGGCGAGCATCGCGATGGCGGGCGGCACGCGGGTGCCGGTGACCCTCCGGCCGCACGTCGACGGGGGCGCGAGCTTCCGGCTCGACCTGGACGAACTGCGGGCCGCCGTCACCGACCGCACCCGGCTGCTGCTGATCAACACCCCGCACAACCCGACCGGCACGGTCCTCACGCGCGCGGAGCTGGCCGCGATCGCCGAGCTGGCGGTGGAGCGGGACCTGCTGGTGGTGACCGACGAGGTCTACGAGCACCTGGTCTTCGACGGCGCCGAACACCTCCCGCTGGCGGGGTTCCCCGGGATGCGCGAGCGGACGGTGAGCATCGGCTCGGCCGGCAAGACGTACTCGTTCACCGGCTGGAAGGTCGGCTGGGTGACGGCCGCGCCGGAGCTGGTGAGCGCGGTCCGGTCGGTGAAGCAGTTCCTGACGTACGTCGCCTCGGGGCCCTTCCAGTACGCGGTGGCCGAGGCCCTCGCGCTGCCCGACGCCTACTTCGAGGAGTTCCGTCAGGGCATGCTGGCCCGCCGGGACATCCTGGCGGAGGGGCTCGCGGCGGCGGGCTTCGAGGTGTTCCGGCCGGCCGGCACGTACTTCATCACCACCGACATCCGGCCCCTCGGCGAGAAGGACGGCTTCGCCTTCTGCCGGGCTCTGCCGCGGCGGGCGGGCGTGGTGGCCATCCCGAACGCGGTCTTCTACGACGACCGGGAGGCGGGGGCGCCGTTCGTGCGGTTCGCCTTCTGCAAGAAGGAGGAGGTGCTCCGGGAGGCGGCCGAGCGGCTGCGGCGCATGTGAGTGCGGTCCGGGGGCTGCCGCCCCCGGACCCGGGTTCCTCGGTTACTCGCCGTCGCCCTCGGGCTTCTCGGCGTCGTCCTCGGCCTTCTCCACTCCGGTCTCGTCGACCTCCTGCTCGAGGCCGAGCTGCTCGACCAGCCACTTGTCGAACTCGATCGCGGCCCGCACCCAGCTGACCGTGGAGGAGACGAAGTGGTTGATGTCGACGCCCGTGCCGATCAGCATCTGGGCCTCGCCGATCAGACGGACGGCGCCGTCTTCGTGGGTGTGGGTGTACACCTTGGGCCACAGGGTGCGGCGGTTCCACTCGTCGACGCACTCCAGCAGCTGCAACTTCTCGTCGATCTTGTGCGGGCGGTCGTAGAAGGTCCGCACCGAGAAGATCGCCTGCTCGTCCTCGCCACGGAACATGAAGTACGTGCGGAACTGCTCCCACGGCGCGGCGAGGTCACCCTCCTCGTCGACGACGTACTTCAGCTCCATCTGGTCGAGAAGCTGCTTCACCAGGTCCTGATCCGGAAGGACGGGGCCCGCCGGTCCTTGGGGCTGCGGTTCGGGCTGGCCCCCGAAGTTCGGAATCGAGGACGGGTCGATGCTCACCGTGTTTTTCCCTTCATGCGGATGCCGCCATCCTCCCCCATGCGGGGAGGGGGGAGGCAAGCCCCGACGCCCTCCTGCGGGCCTTTGCCCGACATGATTCCGGCTGCCGGGCGGCAGGAAGGGCAGGTGGCGGCGGTGGCGGGGCGAAGACGGACCGGATGGGGGCTTTTCGCGGCCGCCGTGCTGATCGACGTGCGGTACGAGGGCCCGGCGCAGGCCCTCGTACGGTTCACGGCGTTCACCGTCCGACGCCGCACGCCGACGCGTCCTACAGCGTCTTGCCCGTGGCCGGCCCCACGATCAGCCCCTCGCCGGACCGGTCCACACGGACCGTGTCGCCGTCCTTGACCTCGCCGGAGAGGATCTCCTTGGCGAGCCGGTCGCCGATGGCGGTCTGCACCAGGCGGCGCAGCGGACGGGCGCCGTAGGCCGGGTCCAGGCCCTCCTCCGCCAGCCAGGCCAGCGCCTCGGGGGTGACGTCCAGCGTGAGCCGGCGCTCGGCCAGCCGCTTCGCCAGCCGCTCGATCTGCAGCTGGGCGATCCGCTCCAGCTCGGCCTTGGTCAGCGCCGAGAAGACCACCAGGTCGTCCAGCCGGTTGAGGAACTCCGGCTTGAAGGAGGTCCGGACGACCTCCAGCACCTGCTCCTTCTTCTCCGTCTCGCCCAGCACCGGGTCGACCAGGAACTGGCTGCCCAGGTTGGAGGTGAGCACCAGGATGGTGTTGCGGAAGTCGACCGTCCGGCCCTGGCCGTCCGTCAGGCGGCCGTCGTCCAGCACCTGGAGCAGGATGTCGAAGACCTCCGGGTGTGCCTTCTCCACCTCGTCGAGCAGCACCACGCTGTACGGGCGGCGCCGCACCGCCTCGGTGAGCTGACCGCCCTCCTCGTAGCCGACGTAGCCGGGGGGCGCGCCGACCAGGCGGGCCACGCTGTGCTTCTCGCCGTACTCCGACATGTCGATGCGGACCATGGCCCGCTCGTCGTCGAAGAGGAAGTCCGCGAGCGCCTTGGCGAGTTCGGTCTTGCCGACACCGGTCGGGCCGAGGAAGAGGAACGACCCGGTAGGCCGGTCGGGGTCGGCGATCCCGGCCCGCGAGCGCCGTACGGCGTCGCTCACGGCCCGCACGGCCTCGCCCTGCCCGATCAGCCGCCGGCCCAGCTCGTCCTCCATCCGCAGCAGCTTCTGCGTCTCGCCCTCCAGCAGCCGGCCGGCCGGGATGCCGGTCCAGGCGGCGACGACGTCGGCGATGTCGTCGGAGCCGACCTCGTCCTTGACCATGGTGTCCCGGGCGGCCTCCACCTCGGCCTCGGAGGCGGCCTCCAGCTCCTTCTCCAGCTGCGGGATCTCGCCGTAGAGCAGCTTGGCGGCGGTGTCGAAGTCGCCGTCCCGCTGGGCGCGCTCGGCCTGCCCGCGCAGGTCGTCCAGGCGTTCCTTCAGCTCGCCGACCCGGTTGAGGGACTGCTTCTCCTTCTCCCAGCGGGCGGTCAGACCGCGCAGCTCCTCCTCCTTGTCGGCGAGGTCGCGGCGCAGCTTCTCCAGCCGCTCACGGGAGGCCGGGTCGGTCTCCTTGCCGATCGCCAGTTCCTCCATCTTGAGCCGGTCGACGGCACGCTGGAGTTCGTCGATCTCGACCGGGGAGGAGTCGATCTCCATGCGCAGCCGGGAGGCGGCCTCGTCGACCAGGTCGATGGCCTTGTCGGGGAGGAAGCGGGAGGTGATGTACCGGTCGGACAGGGTGGCGGCGGCCACCAGCGCGCTGTCCGCGATCTGCACCTTGTGGTGCGCCTCGTAGCGGCCCTTGAGCCCGCGCAGGATGGCGATGGTGTCCTCCACCGTGGGCTCGGCGACCAGCACCTGCTGGAAGCGCCGCTCCAGCGCGGGGTCCTTCTCGATCCGCTCCCGGTACTCGTCCAGGGTGGTGGCGCCGACCATGCGCAGCTCACCCCGGGCGAGCATGGGCTTGAGCATGTTCCCGGCGTCCATGGCGGAGTCCCCGCCCGCACCGGCGCCCACGACGGTGTGCAGCTCGTCGATGAACGTGATGATCTGCCCGTCGGAGTCCTTGATCTCGGCGAGGACGGCCTTCAGTCGCTCCTCGAACTCGCCGCGGTACTTGGCACCGGCGACCATCGCTCCGAGGTCCAGCGCGACGAGCCGCTTGTCCTTCAGCGACTCGGGCACGTCCCCCTTCACGATCCGCTGCGCGAGCCCTTCGACCACGGCGGTCTTGCCGACACCGGGCTCACCGATGAGCACCGGGTTGTTCTTCGTCCTCCGGCTGAGCACCTGCACGACCCGCCGGATCTCCTGGTCCCGGCCGATGACCGGATCCAGCCGGCCCTCACGGGCGGCGGCGGTGAAGTCGGTGCCGAACTTCTCCAGGGCCTTGTACTGGCCCTCGGGGTCGGCGGTGGTCACGCGGCGTCCTCCCCTGGCCTTCTTGAAGGCCTCCAGCAGCTTCTTCGCCTCGGCGCCCTGCCGGGTGAGCAGCTCGCCGGAGGCGCCGCCCTTCGCGGCGATGCCGATCAGCAGGTGCTCGGTGGACAGGTAGTCGTCGCCGAGCTGCTGCGCGCGCTCGCCGGCGTCCGCGATCACGGCCAGCAGCTCACGGTTGGGCTGCGGCGGCGCAACCGTGGATCCGGTCACGCTGGGCAGGCCGGCGAGGATGCGCTCCGCACCGGCGCGTACGGCCGCCTGGTCGGCCTCGACGGCGGCCAGCAGGTCGGTGATGTTCTCGTTGTCCTGCCCCTGGAGCAGAGCCAGCAGCAGGTGGGCGGGGGTGAGGTCCGGGTGCCCCTCGCTCACGGCGCGATTGCTCGCCGTGTTGATCGCGTCCCGGCTCCTGTTGGTCAGCTCGGCGTCCACGTCGTCCGTTCTCCTCCTCGGCCACTGTCCACTGCTGACTTAGTCAGCGTACACAAAGTTGAGTCTATTCCACTCAAGGTTCGGTGCGGAGCGGTTCACGGCTATGTTGCGCGCATGACGAGCCACGCCATGGACCCGGCTTCCCCCGACGAGCCGTACCTCGCCTTCTGGCGCGAACGGCACCTGTGCACCCTCACCACCCTGCGCCCCGACGGCAGCCCGCACGTGGTGCCGGTGGGGGTGACGTACGACGCCGAGGCGGGGCTGGCCCGGGTGATAACCAACGGGACGAGCGCGAAGGTCCGGCACGTGCGCGCGGCCGGCCCCGAGGGCGCCCGGGTCGCGGTGTGCCAGGTGGACGGCCGGCGCTGGGCCACGCTGGAGGGGCGGGCGCGGGTGCGGACCGAGCCGGAACGGGTGGGGGAGGCGGTGCGGCGGTACGCCGAGCGGTACGAGCGGACGCCGTCGCCGAACCCGGCCCGGGTGGTCATCGAGATCGAGGTGGAGCGGGCACTGGGGAACGGCTGATGAACGACGGTTTTCAGCCACCGTGGGAGTGGGCCCATAGCCTGAAATATCCCCGGAAACTGCAGCGGCGTCACCGTGTTCAGGTCACGGTGACGCCGCTGCGGGGGGAAGCACCTGAGCGATCTGTTACGACGGGGGAATCGCGTCAGGCACTGCGGGGGGTGGCCGAGATGGTCCTCAGGTCGGACTCCGCCGGCTCACTCAGCCGGTGGTCCCGCTGGTCCAGGTTCACAAAGATCATTCCGTACCGGATGGCACATCGCACCGGCTGCGGCGCGCCGCGCGGCTTGCGCAGGCACCGGTACGCCCGTACGTCGTCTTCCTCGTCCCGCGTGACGACGACCGGCTCACCGAACACGGTCACCATCAGTGAGTCACCGCTGTGGGGGATGGCGGTGACCAGGTCGATGAAGTGCCAGCCGGAGCGGTACGCGGTGGCCATTTCGCGACGGAAGGAGCGGTCGTCAGGCGGGGTCGTCACGTCAGCTCCTCACCGCGTGCGTGGGATTCACGGGCCAACTGGTGTCACTAGCGGCCACGGCAGTCGCAGCCACCGCCGGCCAGCTGGTGTCCGCTCGCGCGTCGCCGTTCTCCCTCGTGAAGCCGCCCAGCGCTCCTGCGGCCACGACAACGGAGAAGGCGGCGACAAGTATCGAGCGAAGCAGTCTCTTGCCCATAGTCGGCTTCGTCCTCACTTGAAGGTCCCCTCTTCCCCCGTCGGGTACGACGATGGCTCATTCGGGCATGTCGTGGCCACATAATCAATGCATCATGTTCCTGCATGTTCAGGACCCTGGGGGGTGGAGATTTGGCAACGAATCAGACTAAACCTACACATCCCCATGCGGTGACCGAGATGTGTGAGGAAGGGGGACGCCTCTACGCCGATGCCCTGCGCTCCGGACGCATCGCTCGTACCGAGGTGGAACACGCTCCGTGCCTGCTGGAGTTCGCCCTTCTGCACCCGGACCCGGACGATCCGGAATGGCTGCGCCCCGTGCCCGCGCCCGTGGCACTGGCCCAGCGTCTCAACCCCATAGAACGTGAGATCACCGAACGAAGGCGATTGTCGATCCAACTCGCCGACACATTCGAGCCGTTCATGACACTGAGCAGCCACATGGCGGCCACCACCGATTCGATCACGGTGCTGGAGGGCGGGGAGCGTATCAACGCGGCACTGAACCTGGCCACCGTCCAGTGCCAGAACGAGGTTCTCACCGTCCAGCCCAGCGACCGCTACTCCGAGCGGAGTCTCCTCCGGGGGCTGGAACGGGACAGACCACTCATCGAACGCGGTGTGAAGATCCGAACGCTGTATCAGCACACTGCGCGGTACAACCCTGAGAAGCTGGCCTATGTGGCTCAGCTCGCCAACGGCAAGGCGGAGTACCGCACCATCGACGAACTGGTGGAGCGCCTCATCATCTGTGACGAGAGCGTCGCCTTCATCCCCACGCGGGACGACCAACAGGTCGCCCTGGAACTGCGTCACCCGGGCCTGGTCCGCTACCTGATCAAGGTGTTCGAGTTCATGTGGGGCCGCGCGGTCCCGCTGACGGCCGGCGCACCGTACGAGACGGCACCCGACGGCATCACCGAGATCCAGCACTCCATCGCCAAGCTCCTGGTCGAGGGTCACGTGGACGAGGCCATCGCCCGGCGCCTCGGTATGAACGTCCGCACCTGCCGCGCCCACATCGCCAAGCTGGCCACCGCCCTCGGCAGCGGCAGCCGCGCCCAGCTCGGCTATCTCATCGCACAGTCCGGCATCCTGGACCGGGACCAGTGACCCGATGGGCGGTTCAGGAGCGACGCACCAGGCTCACCCGGCCGAAGACCTGTGCGCGGCCGGACGGGAGTTGTACGAACGCGCGCTGCGGGACGGGCACCTCCCCGCAGCCGACGCGGCACAGGCGCCCTGCCTGCTCGATTCCGGGTTGCTGCACCCCGCGCTGGACGACCCCGGGCGACTGGAACCGGTCGCGCCCATCGTGGCCCTGCACCGTCTGCTGCGCTCAGCGGAAGAGCGGATCGCCGAGGAACGCCGCCGCGAGGAACTGCTGACCGAGACGTTCGAGCCGCTCATGCGCGTCGACGGCCGATGGACCGAGGGCGCGGCGGACACCCCGACGCTACGGCTGCTCGACGGCAACACACGCATCAACGCGGCCATCACGGAGGCCATGGCGGAGGCGAGCCAGGAGCTCCTGTGCGTTCAGCCGTACACCGCACGCAACGCGAACGCGGTCCGTTCCCTCACCCAGCGGCGCGACCAGGCGCTGCTGGACCGCGGCGGGCGCATCCGCACCATCTACCAGCACACCCTGCGCCACGCCCCGGACATCATCGCCTACCAGGAACGGCTGAACGGCGACCACGAGGTCCGCACCCTGGACCAAGTCACCGGCCGCCTGATCGTCGTGGACGGCAAGGTCGCCTTCCTCCCGGCGAACTCCGACGGCACGAAGGCCCTGGAAGTCCGCCACCCAGCCCTCCTCGCCCACTTCGTCACCACCTTCGACCGCCTCTGGCACCTAGCCACCCCCATGTACCCCGAAGCCGTCCAGACCCCCTCCCTCAACGGCGTCACGCACCGTCAGAGAGCCATCGCCGCGCTTCTCGTGGAGGGGCACACCGACGCCGTCATCGCCGATCGGCTCGGGATGAACGTGCGTACCGCTCGGCTGCACATCGCCAAGCTCGCCGCCACGCTCGGCAGTGAGAGCCGGGCTCAGCTCGGTTATCTCATCGCACGGTCGGGGGTTCTTGATCCGGAGCGGTGAGGGCGCGGTGGCCGTCCAGGCCGACCTGGGCGATGCGGACGCCCAGCTGGGTGCGGCTGGCCGCGCCCAGTGTCTCCGACAGGCGGGCGATATGGGCGCGGCAGGTGCGGACGCTGATGCCGAGGCGTTCGGCGATGACCGCGTCCTGGTGGCCCTCGGCGAGCAGCGCGGCGATGGACTGTTCGCGGTGCGAGATGCCCTCGATGCCCGTGTCGGGGAGCGGGGCGGTCAGCGGGATCGCCAGGCGCCAGAGGCGTTCGAAGACCGTGACGAGGTACTCCACCAGGGCCGGGTGGCGTAGCTCCAGGGCCATCGTGCGGTCGGCGTTGGCGGGGATGAAGGCGACCGTGCGGTCGAAGAGGATGAGGCGGTCGATGACCTCGTCGAGCGTGCGGGCCTCCACCGTGTCGCCCATCAGCTCAAGGTAGTTGAGCAGGCCCTGGCCGTGCCGGGCCACATGCGTGTAGAGGTCGCGCATGCGCACGCCCCGGCCGCGCAGGGCGAGGGCCCGGTGCAGGCCCTCCGTCAGCTCCGCCTCCCGCCGGATGCCGCCGGGCTGCACGGTGAGCACCTCGCTGGTGCACGCCTCGGTCGCCTCGTCCATCGCCGCCTGGATGCGGGAGAGCCCGTCCAGGACCCGGATGGCGCTGCCCTCGACCGGTGCCGCCAGCGCGTTCAGCCGCCGGCCCAGGCCCGCGTACCACTCGAAGGCGGCCACCGCGGACCCCACCCGCCGCTGGCTCGCGCTGACCTCGTCGTAGACCCCGCGCAGCAGCCGGGTCATGACCTCCTGCGGGGAGGTCGGCACCAGCCAGGCCATGTCGTCGGGGTCGGGGTGCAGCAGGGCCAGTTCCAGCAGGCAGGGCACCTGTTCGGCGTCCGTGCGTGCCACCCGTCCCCGGCGTACGGCACGGGAATACACCCGGTCCCCGGCCTCGCACAGCCGGTCGGCACCGTGAGGATGCTCCTCCGCCCCGCGCCCGGCCATCGCCCATTCCACCCCCGATGTGCTGCCACTTCCGCAGCGCAACTATGCGCGGCGCCGACCGGGTCCGCAACACGGCTCCCCCTGCGGCGGCGGGCGAAATCCGCCGCTCTGCGGGAGTTTGGCGAGGCTCCGCCCTGCGCATTGCAACAAGATGACGGTGGTGGCGGGGGCGTCAGTTCGGCATCGTGGACGTCGCTTCCCCCGGGTGCCACCGGCACCCGGAGCACAAGGAGCGGCCCCGGCCGGGGGACCCCCACCCCGGCCGGGGCCGCACTGTCACATCCGGGGCGCGCGGGGCGCCGTGGGCCTACTTGAGGCCGATCGCGGCGCAGGCCGTCTTGTACTTGGCGGTGCAGATCTCGTCGACGCTGTAGATGCCGTCCGCGACGACCGTGTCCTTGATGGTCTTCCGGGTCAGGGCGGACACCTGGACCAGCCGGGACGGGATGTCCTTGTTCGTGGGGCTGTCCACCCGGTCCTGGGTGAGGGCGTCGAACTGGATGTCCTTGCCCTGGATCTTGGTGACGGCCATCTGCGCGGCGGCCTCGGCCTCGTCCGGGTAGGACTTGTAGACGCTCATGTACTGCTCGCCGTCCACGACCCGCTGCACCGCGTCCAGTTCGGCGTCCTGGCCGGTGATCGGGGGCAGGTCGGTGACGCCGGCCGACTTCAGGGCCTTGATGATGCCGCCCGCCATGCCGTCGTTGGCGGAGTAGACGCCGGCGATGTTGTTCTTGCCGACCTCCGCGATGGCCGTGGCCATGCTGGCCTGGGCGTTCTCCGGCTTCCAGTCCGTGGTGTCGTAGGACTCCGCGATCGTCACCTTGCCGTTCAGCTCGGAGAGCGCGCCCTCCTTGAACTGCTTGGCGTTCGGGTCGGTGGGCGAGCCGTTCATCATGACGATCTTGTCGGAGGTGTCGACGTTCGGTCCGAGCGCCTCCAGCAGGGTGCGGCCCTGCACCTCGCCGACGAGTTCGTTGTCGAAGGAGATGTAGGCGTCGATCGGACCCTCGGCGAGACGGTCGTAGGCGATGACCGGAATGCCCGCGTCCTTGGCCTTCTTCACATCACCGGCGACGGCGTGCGCGTCCACCGCGTCGAGCAGGATGACGTCGACCTTGTCGTCGATCATGTTCTGCAGCTGCTCGGACTGGCGGGCGGCGCTCGCGTCGGCGTTGGCGTACTTGACCTTGCCCTGCTTCTTGGTGAGTTCGGCGACCTTGTCCCTGATGATGGGGTAGTCGAACTTGTCGTAGCGGGTGTTGGCCTTCTCCGGCAGCAGCAGGCCCACGGTGACGTCGTCGCCCTTGGTCGGGCTCGCGCTCGCGCCGTCCCCCGTCGCGTTCAGCACGCCACAGCCGGCGAGCGAGAGGGTCATCGTGGACGCGGCCACGGATATGGCGATACGACGCATTCGGGGGCTCACTTCAGGTGCGTTCCGGACGTGGGTGCTGCTTTACGACCCAGGTGTCTGAAAAGACAACGCGGATGCCGTACCCGGCGTCAAGAAGAATCACTTAACGAGTGCGCAACACCACGCTCAGCTGCATCTGTGAAGGTCACGCGAAACACCCTGCAAAGGGCCTTTACCGACCCTCCACCCCAAGGGAGTCCACGGTCTGGGCAAAGATCCGTACAACCAACCCGGTCCACTGCGAGTCGTGATCTCCGCGGCCCCGAGCCGCACCGAATCGATCAGAGGACCGAATGAACCCAGCCAGACGCGCGACCGCCACGGCCGTCGTGCTCGCCGCCTCCGGCGCCCTGCTCGGCACCGTCGCCCCGGCCGCTTCCGCCGCCCCGAACTGCGTCTCACCGGTCTACACCCGGCAGTTCTTCGCGAACACCACGTTCTCGGGCACGCCGAAGAAATCCGACTGCGACAGCGGCATCCACGAGCAGTGGGGCAGCGGCGCGCCCGCGTCCGGGCTGCCGAAGGACAACTTCGGCGTCCGCTGGACCGTGACCCGCGATTTCGGCTCCGGCGGCCCCTTCGCCTTCGTCGCGACCGCGCAGGACGGCATCCGGGTGTACCTCGACGGCACCCGCAAGATCGACCTGTGGAAGAACGTCTCCCGTGACCAGTCGAAGACGGTCGACGTCACCGTCCCGTCCGGCAAGCACACCCTGCGCATCGACTACGTCAACTGGACCGGCAGCGCGGACGCCTCCTTCGGCTACGCCCCGCGCAGCGGCGCCGACGTCGACAAGGTCAAGCCCCTGGTGCCGGCCGGGGTTTCGGTGGCGTACGACAAGGCGACCGGCAAGGCCGCGCTGAGCTGGGCGAAGAACAAGGAGATGGACCTCGCCGGGTACCGCGTCTACCGACGCCCGAAGGGCAGGCCGTTCGACGCCGAGCCGCTCGCCACCCGCACCGTCACGTCGTACACCGACACGGCCCTGCCGCAGACCGGCGAGACGTACTACTACGAGGTCCGCGCCTTCGACCGGTCCGGCAACGAGTCGGCGGGCACGGCCGACCAGCCGGTCACCACCGTCGACCGGGTCGCGCCCGACGCGCCCGTCATCACGGCCGCGACGGGCGAGGTGACCCCGGAGGGCGGCACGGGCGGGCTGAAGGTGGCCTGGAACGAGGTCGCGGGCGCGGTGTCGTACCGCGTCTTCCGGGCGCCGACGGAGAACGGCACGTACACCGAACTGGCCAAGGTGGACAAGCCGTCCTACCTGGACACCTCGGCCGCCGAGAGCGTCACCTACTACTACCGGGTCTCGGCCGTCGACGCGGCCGGCAACGAGTCCGTGCGGTCCGCGGCGCAGCGGGGCAGGATCTGGGACAACGACCCGCCGGCCCTCGTCACCGGTCTGAAGGTCACCCCGACGGAGTACGGCTTCCGGCTGGACTGGGACAAGAGCCCCGCCACGGACCTGAAGTACTACACCGTCCACCGGGGCGAGATCGTCGGCGAGGAGGGCGACCAGGCCTGCTACGCCGGCACGCTCGACTACCTCTCGCCGGACACGACGTCCTACACCTACCTCACGCACCCGGACGGCGACGAGGTCTGCTTCTTCGTCGACGCCGTGGACGACGAGGGCAACTCCGCGAACCAGTGGAACGGTCCGGCCTCCTCCGTCGTCGCCACCGAGCTGGACATGACGCCGAGCGTGCCGACGCCCGAGGGCTCGCCGGTCGAGCCGAACGCGACCACCGGCCAGGACGGCGCGGGGCCGGTCACGCTGGGCTGGAACGCGGTACCCGACGCCACCGGCTACCAGGTCTACCGCTGGAACCCGGGGACCAAGGCGTACGAGAAGCTGGCGGCCACGGCCGGGACGTCCTACGAGGACACCGGCGCCCCGAAGGGCACCACCCACTTCTACTGGGTGACCGCCCTCCTCGCGGACGGCACCGAATCCGCGCCCGGCGGCACCTGGGCCGCCCTGGCGCCCTGAGGAACGGCGAGAGGGGCCCGGGTTGCCCGGGCCCCTCTCGGCTGCGCCTGCGCGCGTCAGTCCTGCTGCCGCTTCGGCCGCCACACCACCAGCGCGCTGGTCTGCTGGACCTCCTGGTACGGGACCAGGTCGCGCCGGTAGGAGGCGTGCACCGCGGCCTCGCGCTGCTGCATCGCCGCCGCCGCGCCGTCCAGGGCCGCCTCCAGCTCCGCGACGCGGGACTGCAGGGCGGCGACCTGGTTCTCCAGTTCGATGATCCGCTTGATGCCGGCCAGGTTGATGCCCTCGTCCTGCGACAACTGCTGTACCTGGCGGAGCAGTTCGATGTCACGGGCCGAGTAGCGGCGGCCCCGGCCCGCGGTGCGGTCCGGGGACACCAGGCCCAGGCGGTCGTACTGGCGCAGCGTCTGCGGGTGGAGTCCGGAGAGCTGGGCCGCCACCGAGATGACGTAGACCGGGGTCTCCTCGGTCAGTTCATACGGGTTACGCCGACGGCCGTCCATCACTCTCAAGCTCCCTTCGCGGCCTCGAACAGCTCCGCCCGCGGGTCCTCGTCCGCGGTCGCCTCGCGATACGCCTCCAGCGCGTCACGAGCCTTCCCCGACAGGTCCGCGGGAACACGCACCTCCACGGTGACCAGCAGATCGCCACGGGTGCCGTCCTTGCGGACCGCGCCCTTGCCCCGGGCCCGCATCGTCCTGCCGTTCGGCGTGCCGGGCGGCAGCTTCAGCGTGACGGCGGGGCCGCCGAGCGTCGGCACCCGCACCTCGCCGCCGAGGGCCGCCTCGGCGAACGTCACCGGCACGGTGACGGTGAGGTTGTCGCCCTTGCGGCCGAACACCGGGTGCTCCCCGACATGCACGACCACGTACAGGTCGCCCGCCGGACCGCCGCGCTCGCCGGGCGCGCCCTTGCCGCGCAGCCGGATGCGCTGCCCGTCAGTCACGCCCGCCGGGATGCGGACCTGCATGGTCCGGGACGACTTGGCGCGCCCGCTGCCCTTGCACTCCAGGCAGGGGTGCTCGGCGATCAGGCCGCGGCCCTTGCAGTCGGGGCAGGGGTCGGTGAGCGAGAAGCCGCCGCCGGAGCCCCGCGCGACCTGCCCGGTGCCGACGCAGGTCGGGCACACGCGCGGTGTGCCGTTCTTGTCGCCGGTGCCCGAGCACGCCTTGCAGGGCGCCTGGGAGGACATCCTGAGCGGCACCGTGGCGCCCTCGATGGCCTCCGTGAAGCTCAGCGTGACCTCGGTGTCGATGTCCTGGCCGCGCCGGGGCTGGGTACGGGTCGTACCCGTGCCGCCGCGGTTGAACAGGCCCCCGAAGACGTCACCGATTCCGCCGCCGAAGCCGCCTCCGCTCTGGGCGTTGCCTCCGAAGAGATCGCCCAGGTCGAAGTTGAAGGAGCCGCCGGCCGTGCCCGGCCCGGGGCGGAAGCCGCCGTTGCCGAACAGGGCGCGTGCCTCGTCGTACTCCTTGCGCTTCTTGGGGTCGCCGAGAACGTCGTTCGCCTCGGAGATCTCCTTGAAGCGCTCCTCGGCCTTGGCGTTGCCCTTGTTGGCGTCCGGGTGGAACTCGCGGGCGAGCTTCCGGTACGCCTTCTTGATCTCGGCCTCGGTGGCGTCCTTGGGGACGCCGAGGACCTTGTAGAAGTCCTTCTCGATGAAGTCCTTGGTGCTCATCCCCGACGTCCCTCCTTCCGTTCGGTGTCTACGTCAGCCCTCCTCCGGGCCACCGTTCTCCTTGTCGTCGGCCGGCGTGCCCTCGTCGGCACCTTCGGCCTTGACCGTCTGCGCGCCGGGCTGCGGCTCGGCGACGGCCACCCGCGCGGGGCGGATGGTGCGCTCCCCGATGCGATACCCGGGCTGCAGGATCGCCACGCAGGTCGTCTCGGTGACGTCCGGCGCGTACGAGTGCATCAGGGCTTCGTGGATCGTCGGGTCGAAGGGCTCGCCCTCCTTGCCGAACTGCTGCAGGCCCATCTTGGCCGCGACGGTCTCCAGCGACTCGGCCACCGACTTGAAGCCGCCGAGCAGTTCGCCGTGTTCCCGCGCGCGGCCGATGTCGTCGAGCACGGGCAGGAGCTCGGTCAGGAGGTTCGCGATGGCGATCTCCTTGACCGCGACCCGGTCGCGCTCGACGCGGCGGCGGTAGTTCTGGTACTCGGCCTGGAGGCGCTGGAGGTCCGCCGTGCGCTCACCGAGCGCCGTACGCACCTGGTCCAGCTGGGCGACCAGACCCGCGTTCTCTGTGTTGGCGTCCCCGGCCGGGGCCGCCCCCTCCTCGGAGGAGGAGGCGGCCTTCGGCTCGGCGTCGTCGGAGGTGGCGCCGGAGGGGACGTCGGGCTTCTCCTCGAAGCCCGGGGTCTCCTCCGTCACGCGGCACCGTCCTTGCGCTCGTCGTCCACGATCTCGGCGTCGACGACGTCGTCGTCGGCGGCCTTGGCGCCACCGGCGGCGGCACCCTCGGGACCGCCCGGGGCCTGCGCGGCCTGGGCGTCGGCGTACATGGCCTGGCCGACCTTCTGCGAGACCGCGGCGACCTTCTCGGTGGCGGTGCGGATCGCGGCGGTGTCCTCGCCCTTGAGCGCGGCCTTCAGCTCCTCGACGGCGGCCTCGACCTCGGTCTTGACCTCGCCGGGGACCTTGTCCTCGTTGTCCTTGAGGAACTTCTCCGTCTGGTAGACGAGCTGCTCGCCCTGGTTGCGGGTCTCGGCGGCCTCGCGGCGGCGGTGGTCCTCCTCCGCGTACTGCTCGGCCTCCTGGCGCATGCGGTCGACCTCGTCCTTCGGCAGCGAGGAGCCGCCGGTGACGGTCATCTTCTGCTCCTTGCCCGTGCCCAGGTCCTTGGCGGTCACGTGCATGATGCCGTTGGCGTCGATGTCGAAGGACACCTCGATCTGCGGGACGCCACGCGGGGCCGGCGGCAGACCGGTCAGCTCGAACATGCCGAGCTTCTTGTTGTACGCCGCGATCTCGCGCTCGCCCTGGTAGACCTGGATCTGCACGGACGGCTGGTTGTCCTCGGCCGTCGTGAAGATCTCGGAGCGCTTGGTCGGGATCGTGGTGTTGCGCTCGATCAGCTTGGTCATGATGCCGCCCTTGGTCTCGATACCGAGGGACAGCGGGGTGACGTCGAGCAGCAGGACGTCCTTGACCTCACCCTTGAGGACACCGGCCTGGAGCGAGGCGCCGATGGCGACGACCTCGTCCGGGTTGACGCCCTTGTTGGCCTCCTTGCCGCCGGTCAGCTCCTTGACGAGCTCGGCGACGGCGGGCATACGGGTGGAACCGCCGACGAGGACGACGTGGTCGATCTCGTTGATGGAGATGCCGGCGTCCTTGATGACGTTGTGGAACGGCGTCTTGCAGCGCTCCAGCAGGTCGGCCGTCAGCTGCTGGAACTGAGCCCGGGTGAGCTTCTCGTCCAGGTGCAGCGGACCCTCGGCGGACGCGGTGATGTACGGCAGGTTGATCGAGGTCTCCGTGGAGGAGGACAGCTCGATCTTGGCCTTCTCGGCGGCCTCGCGGAGGCGCTGGAGGGCCATCTTGTCCTTGGACAGGTCCACGCCGTGACCGGACTGGAACTGCTTGACCAGGTAGTCGACGACACGCTGGTCCCAGTCGTCACCACCGAGGTGGTTGTCACCGTTGGTGGCCTTCACCTCGACGACGCCGTCGCCGATCTCCAGGAGGGACACGTCGAAGGTGCCGCCACCGAGGTCGAAGACGAGGATCGTCTGGTCGTCCTTGTCGAGGCCGTAGGCGAGGGCCGCCGCGGTCGGCTCGTTGACGATGCGAAGGACGTTCAGACCGGCGATCTCGCCGGCCTCCTTCGTCGCCTGACGCTCGGAGTCGTTGAAGTACGCCGGGACGGTGATGACCGCGTCGGTCACCTTCTCGCCCAGGTAGGCCTCGGCGTCCCGCTTCAGCTTCTGCAGGATGAACGCGGAGATCTGCTGCGGGTTGAAGGGCTTCCCGTCGAGCTCGATCTTCCAGTCGGTGCCCATGTGGCGCTTCACCGAGCGGATGGTCCGGTCCACGTTCGTGACCGCCTGGCGCTTGGCGACCTCGCCGACGAGCACCTCACCGTTCTTGGCGAAGGCGACGACGGACGGCGTGGTCCTGGCACCCTCGGCGTTGGTGATGACGGTGGGCTCGCCGCCCTCCAGAACGCTGACGACGGAGTTAGTCGTGCCCAGGTCGATGCCGACCGCACGTGCCATGGTTGATTCCTCCAGCTGACTTGAGTGGAACAGGCTCAAGTGTGCACGAGGAGGTGCGATGGGTCAACAGACCTGAGTCGGACCCACTCAACTCTTATCCGTTCCTTACACGCAACCGCCCGCTGACCTGCGTGGATGTCGTCGGCGGGGGCTGCTGGACAGGTGTCCGAAGGAGTACGAGTACGAGCACGGCGGCCACCACCGCGCCCGCCACCCAGAGCGCAGCCCCGTCCCCGGTCCACCCCGCGTGCACCAGCACCCCCACCAGCACCGAGGAGAAGGAAGCGGCCCCCAGCAGTACGACCGCCCCCTGCGGGGTGAGCCCGAGCCGTCTGAGCCGGTGCGCGAGATGGTCCGGGCCGCGCCTGAGCAGCGGACGCCGGGCCACCCCCCGGGCGAGGACCACGAGCAGGGCGTCGGCGAGAGCGACGGCGCCGAGGCAGAACACCACCGCCGCGCTCGGCCCGATCTCGTACCCCGCGCGCGTGAAGACGACGGCGGAGGACAGCACGAACCCGGTGAACAGCGAGCCGCAGGCGCCGAGGCCGACCCGCGCGGGATGCCAGTTGTGCATCAGGAAGCCGGTGAGGGCGGCGGCGACCACGCTGAGCAGCACGGCCAGCCCGTCCATCACCTCGGCGGCGGCACAGGCCCCCGCGCCGAAGGCGGTGACCACCCCGACCGTCCCGGCCAGCCCGTCGGCGTGGTCGAGCCCCTTGAAGGCGAGCGTGGCGACGACGATCCAGCCGACGGCCAGCAGCCCGCCCGGCACGCCCGTCTCGTCGTACGGCACCACCCAGGCCGCCGCCACGGCCGTACCGGCGACCAGCACGCGTGCGCGCAGCCGCCACACGTCGGCCACCAGGCCCAGTCCGGCGATCCCGGCGGCGACCACCAGCAGCCGTCCGACCCCCTCCCCCAGCCGGGCGACCCGGGTCCACTCGCCCACCCCCGCGACCAGGCAGGTGACGAGCACGACGGCGAGTCCGCCGAGGAGCGGCAGGGGCCGCTGCCGGCGCCGGTCGAGGATCCCGGCTCTGAGGGCGGGCAGCCGGAGCGCCGCCGCGAGCACGGCGGCGAGAAGCAGGGCGGCGGTGGCGGCGGCGATCCCGTAGAGCACGGCTCTAAGGTAGGGGCGAAAGTATCAATTCGGTACGAATAACACGATCCGATTGCCTGGCGGCGACCCAGATCACCCCGCGCTCTGCTGCATCCCGACGGAAGATGGGGGTAGTCTCAGACGGACTACATAAGTTACCGCTTAGTAACGTCGATCAGTTCAGACAGCTCGTTCAGACCGAGGCCGCCTCAGGAGCGCCAATGCAACTCGCCGCGATCATCGTGTCGCTGGTCCTGATCGTGGTCGGCGTGGCACTGTTCGGCCGCGCCCTCCTGCAGATCTACAACTTCATGCGGCTGGGCCAGCCGGTGCCGGCCGGGTCCAGGACCGACGACCCCTACCAGCGCACCGTCACCCTGGTGAAGGAGTTCCTGGGGCACACCCGGATGAACCGCTGGGGCATCGTCGGCATCGCGCACTGGTTCGTCGCGATCGGCTTCTACACGCTGCTCCTGACGATCGTCAACGCCTTCGGCCAGCTCTTCAAGGCCGACTGGATCCTGCCGCTCATCGGCGAATGGGCACCGTACAACGTCTACGTCGAGTTCATCGGCACCATGACGGTGATCGGCATCGCGACGCTGGTCGTCATCCGGCAGCTGTCCCGGCCGGGCAAGCCGGGCCGCAAGTCCCGCTTCGCGGGCTCGAACACCGGCCAGGCGTACTTCGTCGAGACGATCATCCTCATCGTCGGCGTCTGCATCTTCATGCTGCACGCCCTCGAAGGCGCCCAGCACCACGTGGACGGCTACGAGGCCTCGTTCTTCATCTCGTACCCGGTCGTCGCCGCGCTCCGGGACCTGGACGTCTCCACGCTCCAGAACCTCACCTACTTCTTCGCCGGCCTGAAGATCGCGGCCTCCTTCACCTGGATGATCGTGGTCTCGCTGAAGACCGACATGGGTGTGGCCTGGCACCGCTTCCTGGGCTTCCCGAACATCTGGTTCAAGCGCAACGCGGACGGCTCGACGGCCCTCGGCGCGCTCCAGCCCATGACGTCCGGCGGCAAGCCGATCAACTTCGAGGACCCGGGCGAGGACGACGTCTTCGGCGTCTCCCAGGTCGAGCAGTTCTCCTGGAAGGGCCTGCTCGACTTCTCCACCTGCACCGAGTGCGGACGCTGCCAGTCGCAGTGCCCCGCCTGGAACACCGGCAAGCCGCTCTCCCCGAAGCTGCTGATCATGTCGCTGCGGGACCACGCGCACGCCAAGGCGCCCTACCTGCTCGCGGGTGGCGGCAAGACCGTGGAGGGCGAGGAGAAGGCGAGCGAGGAGCAGCTGAAGGACGTTCCCGCCGCGGCCCTGGCCGAGGCCGAGCGCCCGCTGATCGGCACCGCCGAGGAGAACGGCGTCATCGACCCGGACGTCCTGTGGTCCTGCACCACCTGCGGCGCCTGTGTCGAGCAGTGCCCGGTGGACATCGAGCACGTCGACCACATCGTGGACATGCGCCGCTACCAGGTCATGATCGAGAGCGCCTTCCCCTCCGAGGCGGGCACGATGCTCAAGAACCTGGAGAAGAAGGGCAACCCCTGGGGCCTGGCCAAGAAGCAGCGCCTGGAGTGGACCAAGGAGGTCGACTTCGAGGTCCCGGTCGTCGGCAAGGACATCGAGGACCTCACCGAGGTCGAGTACCTGTACTGGGTCGGCTGCGCCGGCGCCCTGGAGGACCGCGCCAAGAAGACCACCAAGGCCTTCGCGGAGCTGCTGCACATGGCGGGCGTCAAGTTCGCGATCATGGGCGGCGACGAGAAGTGCACCGGTGACTCCGCCCGCCGCCTCGGCAACGAGCCCCTGTTCCAGGAGCTCGGCATGGAGAACGTCGCCGCGCTGAACATGGCCTTCGGCGAGGACGACGAGGACCCGGCGACCAAGAAGCCCAAGTCGGCGAAGAAGATCGTCGCGACCTGCCCGCACTGCCTCAACACGCTCGGCAACGAGTACCCGCAGCTCGGCGGCGACTACGAGGTCATCCACCACACGCAGCTGCTGCAGCACCTGGTGGACGAGGGCAAGCTGGTCCCGGTCACCCCGGTCGAGGGCATCATCACCTACCACGACCCGTGCTACCTGGGCCGCCACAACAAGATCTACACGCCCCCGCGCGAGATCATCGGCAAGGTCCCGGGCCTGCGCAACGAGGAGATGCACCGCCACAAGGAGCGCGGCTTCTGCTGCGGCGCCGGCGGCGCGCGGATGTGGATGGAGGAGCGGATCGGCAAGCGCATCAACAACGAGCGCGTCGACGAGGCCCTCTCCCTCAACCCCGACATCGTCTCGACGGCCTGCCCGTTCTGCCTCGTCATGCTGACCGACTCGGTCAACGGCAAGAAGAACGACGGCAAGGCCAAGGAGTCCATCCAGGTCGTGGACGTCGCCCAGCTGCTGCTCGAATCCGTCAAGACGCCGGTCGACCCGGCGGGCGAGCCGGAGACCGAGAGCGAGCCGGAGCCGGAGCCGGTGAAGTAACAGCCGCTCCCCGACGTACGGCGCCCCCTGACCCGCACAGGCAGGGGGCGCCGTCATGTGTGGATCGGATCGGCTAGGCCTTCGGCCCGGCCTGCTGGACCACCTCGAAGGACCACAGGGTGGAGCCGGAGGCCGCCGGCTTCGGGCGCTCGCCGCCCTCGCCGCCCTGGTGCGCGGACTTCATCGGCCCCTCCATCCACGCCTGGAACGACTCCTCGTCCCGCCAGCGCGTGTAGACGAGGTAGGTGTCGGTGCCCTCCACGGGGCGCAGCAGCTCGAACCACTCGAAGCCGTCGGAGTTCTCCACCGCGTGGGCCCGCGAGGCGAACCGCTTCTCCAGGACCTCCCGCTGCTCGGCGGGAACGGTCAGCACGTTGATCTTCACTACGCTCATGCCCCCATCCTGGACCATGCCCCCGGCCGGCATCAGAAGGCGGTGGTGAACGCGTACACCAACAGGACGAGGACGAAGCCGCCGCCGGCGAACGCGAACGACGCCCAGTGCGCCTCCTGCCCGAGCAGGATCGGGCGCCAGGCCAGGTACTGCCCGACGACGAACAGGCCGCGGACCGTCTGCCACGGCGCCGACCAGGCCCGCTCCTCCAGGGAGTCCTCGTCGGCGGCCAGGGAGAAGACCGGGGCCATGACGAGCCCGCCGATGACGGCGACGAGGACGAACGCGAACAGCGCGGCGCCGCCCAGCTCGTCGTCCGCGAAGGGCTGCCAGCGGCCGGCGGCCAGAGTGGGCAGGTCCCGGGACTCGTTGACGTACCCGCCGAGGCCGGGCGCGGACGGGGCCCACAGCACCCGCACCCGGGTGCCCTCGCGGGGCTTGTCGTAGGTGTAGGCGCCCTTCACGGTGAGCCGCCCGGCGCCACCGTCGACGGCGACCACGAGCCGCGAGGCGTACCCCTTCACCTGGTCCTCGTCGTCCCGTTCCGCCCGCACCCGCAGCGGATCCCCCACCACCCGTGCCGTGGCCACCTCGGCGCCGGCGTCCCGCAGCTCGTCGATCCGCCCGCTGCCCATGCTCATGAGGCAGGCGAACATGGCGCCGGCGGCGAAGGCGACCAGCAGCCAGACGAGCGCGGTGCGGCCCTTGACCCAGAGCGCGGAGCCGGCGAGGCCGAAGGACCGTCCGCTCCGCCACCGCACATGCCGGCGCCACACGTCCTGGTGCCGTACGTTCCGTACGTCCCTCCGTCCTGTGCCCTTCTTCAGGGACACCTTCCAGCCGGGCGCCCCGTCCTCGCCGATCAGCCGCAGTGCCCACAGCGCCAGCACCCGCACCGCCGCGCACCCGGCGGCCACGCCGCCCCACACCAGGGGCCCGTCCCACGGCCGGGACATGGGCGCGGCCCCCAGCAGCCACCCGCACGCGACGGCCGCCGACCCCCACCCCGCCAGCCCGCACAGCCGTACGAACCACACCAACGCGGACACCATCCGTAACCCCTCCCCCTCTGCCCCCAGCAGTCACATCGACTTCATACCGCTTCCGAACACGCGTACAACCCTTGAGGACCATCGCCGGTCTCCTGATCGCCGACCGCCCGGTGAACCTCGGGACAACCCGTGCTGAACACGGGCGGACCGCACCCCATCAACTGCGGATGCCCCGCCAGGCATCCCCCGCATGCCGCAGGAGACCGCATGCACACGCACCACCCGCGACTGGCCCTCGCTACGGCCGTGGCCGCCGCGCTCACGGGCGGTCTGCTCACCTTCGCCGCGTCGCCCGCCACCGCCGCCGACTCCTTCAAGGTCGCCAAGGCCGACTTCAACGGCGACGGCATCGGCGACGTCGCCACCTCGGCGGCCACCGCCTACGTCGGCGGCCAGAAGGGCGCCGGCCAGGTCGTCGTCCTGTACGGCACGTCCACCGGCGTCTCCTCCGCCAAGCGCACCACCCTCAGCCAGAACAGCTCCGGCACCCCCGGCACCGCCGAGGCCGGCGACATGTTCGGCGCCGAGCTGGCGTACGCCGACTTCAACGGCGACGGCTACGACGACCTCGCCGTCGGCTCCCCGAGCGAGAAGGTCGGCACCGACACCAACGGCGGCGCCGTCACCCTCCTGTGGGGCTCCGGGAGCGGCCTGACCGGCAAGGGCGTGGAGATCCCCGACCCGGCCGCCGGCTCCCACGACTACTGGGGCCAGACCCTGGCCGCCGGCGACTTCGACGGCGACGGCAAGGCCGACCTGGTCGTCGGCAGCTCCGCCGCCACCCTCTACCTCTACAAGGGCGGCTTCGGCCCCACCGGCGCCCCCGGCAGCCGCACCACCGTGAAGCCGCCCATCGAGTCCGGCACCGACGACTACCCGTACGGCCCGATGAACCTGACGGCGGGCGACGTGAACGGCGACGGCCGCACCGACCTCGTCGTCGACGGCTACGAGACCCGGACGTCGTCCCACTGGAACACCAACTACTGGCTGCCCGGTACCGCGAACGGCCTGAGCGCCGCCTCCGCCAAGGCCCTCAAGTCCGGCATCGTCACCGGCATCGGCGACATCAACGGCGACGGCTTCGGCGACATCGTCAGCGGCGCCTCCTGGGACACGAAGACCGGCGACGGCAGGACCATCCCGGACTCCGCCAAGGGCGGCCGGGTGAGCGTCACCTACGGCTCCGCCTCCGGCCCGGCCGGCACCAGGTCCATCAACCAGGACACCGGCAACGTGCCCGGCGGCTCCGAGACGGGCGACGGCTTCGGCTGGGACCTCGACCTCGGCGACGTCAACGGCGACGGCTACCAGGACCTCGTCGTCAGCTCCCCGAACGAGGACATCGGCGGCGTCTCCAACACCGGCCAGGTCACCGTGCTGTACGGCGCCAAGTCCGGTGTGAACACGGCCTCCAGCGCCCAGTCCTTCGCCCAGAGCACCGCGGGCGTCCCCGACGCCGACGAGAAGAACGACCTGTTCGGCGCCGACGTCAAGCTCGACGACGTCATCGGCGACGGCAAGGCCGACCTGGTGATCGGCTCGTACGAGAACGGCGGCGACGGCGCGATCACCTACCTGCCGTCCAACGGCACGAAGCTCACCACGACCGGTTCCCGCGCCTTCGGGGCGTCCACCGTGGGCGTCTCGACCTCCGGCACCCCGCAGTTCGGCGCGGTCATCGCGGACTGAGCCGGCGCCGGAGGCGCGAACCCAGGGGAACCCCGAGGAATCCCCGAAGAACCCCGGGGACCTCGCCTGACGGTCCCTTAGGGGATGTCACAGGTCGGCCGCAAAGCCGGGCCCGGACCGCCGGGCCCGGCACGTCGGCCCTCAGGACCAGGTACGTTCGATGACGTGGCTGGATTCAGGATCGGACGCGGGGGCCGGGACAACCGCACTCCCCAAGGACAGCAGGCGCCCCAGGGACCGTCGTACGGGCGAGGGCACGGCCCCGCACAGCCCGGGGGGCCGTCGTACGGCAGGCCGGGCCCGGCGGGCCGCCCGTCGGGCCCCTCGTACGGCTACCCGTCGGCGCCGCAGCCGCCGTACCCGCAGCCGGGACAGCAGTCGTACGGACACCCGGGGCCGGCCGACGACGGGCCGGAGTACTTCGGCGACGGCGGCTACGCGCACCCCGGACACGGCGGCCACGACCCCTACGCGGCCAACAACCCGGGCCACACCCAGGCCTTCTCGGTCGACGAGGCCGCCGGCTACACGCAGGGCGCGACCTACCACGCCGGCTCGGCCGCCGCGCCCGCCGGCCCGGTCGGGCCGCCGCTGCACTGGAAGGAACTCCTGAAGGGGATCATCCTCTCCCCCGACCAGACGTTCCTGCGCATGCGGGACTACACGATGTGGGCCCCCGCCCTCATCGTCACCTTCCTCTACGGCCTGCTCGCCGTCTTCGGTTTCGACGGCGCCCGCGAGGACGCGATCAGCGCGACGCTGTCCAACGCGGTGCCGATCGTGCTGGTGACGGCGGTCGTGATGGTGCTGGGCCTGTTCGTCCTGGGCGTGGTCACGCACACGCTGGCCCGCCAGCTCGGCGGCGACGGCGCCTGGCAGCCCACGGTGGGCCTGTCCATGCTGATCACGGCCCTCACGGACGCGCCCCGCCTGATCGTCGCCATGTTCTTCGGCGGCGACGCCGGCTTCGTCCAGATCCTCGGCTGGGCCACCTGGGTCGGCGCGGGCGCCCTGCTGACCATGATGGTCTCCCGCTCCCACGACCTGCCCTGGCCGAAGGCGCTGGGCGCGTCGGCGATCCAGCTGGTGGCGCTGCTGTCGATAGTGAAGCTGGGCACGTTCTAGAAGCGGTGAGTGAAGCGAAAGGGCCCCGGCGGTTTGCCGGGGCCCTTTCGTACTCCTGGTGCTCCTGGTTCCGTGCTGGTTCTCAGGCGTCGAGAACCTGTCCGGCCCGCTTCACCACGGGCGGCTCGACGCTCCACGGGAAGTTGATCCAGTCGTCGGTCCGCTTCCACACGTACTCGCACTTCACGAGGGAGTGGGACTTCTCGTAGATCACCGCGGAGCGCACCTCGGCGACGGTGTCCAGGCAGAAGTCGCGTACGAGCTTCAGGGTCTTGCCGGTGTCGGCGACGTCGTCGGTGATCAGCACCTTCTTGTCGGAGAAGTCGATCACGTTCGGCACGGGCGCGAGCATGACGGGCATTTCCAAGGTGGTTCCGACGCCCGTGTAGAACTCCACGTTCACCAGGTGGATGTTCTTGCAGTCCAGGGCATAGGCGAGCCCACCGGCGACGAACACCCCGCCCCGGGCGATGCTCAGCACGATGTCGGGCTCGTACCCGTCATCGGCGATGGTCTGCGCCAGCTCCCGGATGGCGCCCCCGAACCGCTCGTAGGTCAGGTTCTCCCGCACGTCTGCGCTGCTCATGCTGTGGTCGACCTCACACCTGGGTCCGATGGAAATTGAGGAAGGACCGCGAGGCGGTGGGCCCGCGCTGCCCCTGGTAGCGGGAGCCGTAGCGCTCACTGCCGTACGGCGACTCGGCGGGCGAGGTCAGCCGGAACATGCACAGCTGCCCGATCTTCATGCCCGGCCACAGCTTGATCGGGAGCGTGGCGAGGTTGGACAGCTCCAGGGTGACGTGCCCGCTGAAGCCGGGGTCGATGAACCCGGCGGTGGAGTGCGTGACGAGCCCGAGCCGCCCGAGCGAACTCTTGCCCTCAAGCCGCGACGCGAGATCGTCAGGGAGCGAGATGACCTCGTACGTGCTGGCCAGCACGAACTCCCCGGGGTGCAGGATGAACGGCTCGTCGCCGTCCGGCTCCACCAGCCGCGTCAGATCGGCCTGCTCGATGGAGGGGTCGATGTGCGGGTAGCGGTGGTTCTCGAACACCCGGAAATAGCGGTCCAGCCGCACGTCGATACTCGACGGCTGCACCATGGATTCGTCATAGGGATCGATCCGTACCCGCCCGGCGTCGATCTCGGCCCGGATGTCCTTGTCTGAGAGAAGCACGTAGCGAGGATACGCAAGGCGCGCGGAGCCATGGAATTCACGACGGCTCCGCGCGCCCGCGGTCACACTCCGACTACAGCCAGTTGTCCTGTCGCCGCTTCACCGCTTCTCCATGGCGACAGCCACCGGCACCGCACTGCGGAGCCGGGCACACCGCGGACACCGCACGAGCCGGCCCGGACCGAGCCGCTCGGCCTGCTGCATCGGGAACGAAGCGGTGCTGAAGACGTGCCCGTCCGCACATCGGACGACGGTGCGTTCCATCAAGTCCCTCAAGTCCCTTCCCCAAGAGCCTCGTCCGGCGTTGCTGCCCGGACGACAAAAGCCACATTACGGGATCAAAGAGACGGCGCTCCAGGCGGCACTCCGGGCCCCCACGGTACGCCCCAACTCGGGCCGCCCGCAGCCGGATCCCACCCTGAAACAGACTCGGACCCCCGGGGTCCCAGCACCGGGGGTCCGCGATGATGTAAAGTGAGCGAGCGTCGGACACGGGATCCTTCGGGACCCTGATCATGTCTGTACTTACGCGGGTGTAGTTTAATGGTAGAACATCAGCTTCCCAAGCTGAGAGCGCGAGTTCGATTCTCGTCACCCGCTCCAGATTGAAACCCCAGGTCAGCGGCCTGGGGTTTGTTTTTTTCCGGTCAGTCGGCTCTCCGCCGCTCCCTGAATCGGGTGGCGGCCGCGGCGAGGTCCACGATCGGGGCGGGGTAGTCCAGGCCCGCCCGGGTGGCTGTGTCGAGGTGGACGACGCGGTGGACCGCGGTGGCGTCGAGGTGGCTGAGCTCGGGGAGCCAGCGGCGTACGTACTCCCCGCGGGGGTCGTACCGGCGTGCCTGGACGAGTGGGTTGAGGAGCCGGTTCGGGCGGGTGTCCGTGCCGGTCCCGGCGACCCATTGCCAGTTGAGCTGGTTGTTCGCCACATCGCCGTCGACAAGGAGGTCCAGGAAGTGGCGGGCTCCCGCCCGCCAGTCCATGTACAGCGTCTTGGTGAGAAAGCTTGCCGCGAGCAGGCGGGCACGGCCCGGCATCCAGCCCTCGTGGCGAAGCTGTCGCAGGGCGGCGTCGACGGCGGGGTAGCCCGTGCGGCCGTCCTGCCAGGCTTCGAACTCCTCCGTGGCGCGGCGCCAACGGTCGTGCCGGGGACGGTAGTCGTGGTCGGCCGCGTCCGGGCGGGCCGCCAGGACCTGGTGGTGGAAGTCCCGCCAGGCGAGCTGGCGGACGAAGGCACGCGCACCGGGATCGTCCTGGGCGCGGGCCCGGTGCAGCAGTTCGGTGGGTGAGAGGCAGCCGAAGTGCAGGTAGGGAGAGAGCCGGGAAGTCGCGTCGGCGGCCAGGTCGTCCTGCAGGTCGCCGTATGCGGACAGCGGGCCTGCCAGCCATGACCGCAGCCTGCGGCGGGCCTCGGATTCCCCGCCGGCAGGCCGGCCCGGCGAGGTGGAACCCGACGTGAGGGACTCTGCGCGAGGAAGGCCGGCCGAGCCCACGTCCGGTAGCCGTACGGCGTCCGGTGCCGGCAGGACGCCGCGCACGGAGAAGCCCTCCCACCGGCGGAAGTACGGGGTGAAGACCGCGAAGTGGTCCCTGTCCTTGCCCGCGGGTGTCAGTGCCCCCGGCGGTACGGCCGTCAACGAGGCGTCGTGGACGCGTAGTTCGCGTCGGTCGCCGGCCAGCTCCGTGCGCAGCCGGTCCTCGCGCCGTCCCGCGTAGCGGCTCACCCCGCCCGCGATGTGCACCACGGCGGCCCCCGTCTCCGCCGCCACCCGGCAGGTCTCCTCGACCACGTCACCGACGCGCACCACCAGCCGGCCGCCCCGGGCCCGCAGGGCCATGTCGAGATCGGCCAGGCTGTCGGCGAGGAACGCCGCGCGGTTGGGTCCGGTGAAGCCGGTGCGGCGGATGCCGCTGTCGACGACGAAGAGCGGGACCACACGTTCCGCGTCCTTCAGAGCGCCCTGAAGGACCGGGTTGTCGTGCACCCGCAGGTCGGCAGTGAACAGGGCGACCGAGACGCGCACGGTTCCTCGAGCCCCCTCAGTGAGTACGGGCCGGTTCAGGGGCAGCCGATTCGGCCGCGGCGGCGATGTTGCGGACCATGCCGCCGAAGACCGCGGCGTGGAAGGGGGTCACCCCCCACCAGTAGGCGTGCCCGGCCAGGCCGTGCGGATGGAACAGGGCCCGCTGCCGGTACACCGTGCGCCCCTGTGGATCCCGGTCGACGGCCATCTCCAGCCAGGCCAGGCCCGGCAGCCGCATCTCCGCGCGCAACCGGAGCAGCCGGCCCGGCTCGATCTCCTCCACTCGCCAGAAGTCCAGGCTGTCGCCGACCCGCAGCCTGGTCGCGTCCCGGCGGCCCCGGCGCAGACCGACTCCGCCGACCAGAGCGTCCAGCCAGCCCCGCAGGGACCAGGCCAGCGGCGAGGAGTACCAGCCGTTCTCGCCGCCGATCGCCTCCACCACCCGCCACAGCTCCTGCGGCGGCGCCGCGACCGTGCGCTCTCGGTGATCCGTGTAGAGGCTCCCGCCCGCCCAGTCGGGGTCGGTGGGCAGCGGGTCGCTGGGGGCGCGGGGAGTCGAGGCCGAGGACCACCTGGTGGCGACGTCCGCGTCCTGCACACGCCGCAGAGCCAGCCGGATCGCCCGGTCCAGACCGACCGGTCCCTCCGGCGGGTCCGGCACGTAACGGACGATGTCCCGCTCGGCGCAGACCACCTCGTGCCTGAGCGACTCGACCAGCGGGCGCGCGAGAGCGCCCGGCACCGGGGTGACCAGACCGACCCAGAGGCTGGACAGCCGGGGGGTGAGCGGCGGAACCGGGACGATGACCCGTTTCGGCAGCCCGGCGACGACGGCGTACCGCCGCATCATCTCCTCGTACGTGACGATGTCCGGTCCGCCGATGTCGAAGGCGCGGTTCACGTCGTACGGCAGCGTCGCGCATCCCACGAGGTAGCGCAGCACGTCGCGGACGGCGATGGGCTGGATGCGGGTGCGCACCCAGCTCGGGGTCACCATCACGGGCAGCCGCTCGGTCAGGTACCGCAGCATCTCGAACGAGGCCGAACCCGACCCGATGATCACGGCTGCCCGCAGCACGGCGGTCGGCACGCCCGAGGCCAGGAGGATGCGGCCCACTTCGGTGCGGGACCGCAGATGGGGTGACAGTGCGTGCTCGGGTACTCCGGAAGGGCTGAGTCCGCCGAGGTAGACGATCCGGCGGATTCCGGCGGCCCGCGCCTGCTCACCGAAGATCCGGGCGGCGCGCCGGTCGGTCTCCTCGAAGCCCCGACCGGTGCCCAGCGCGTGCACCAGGTAGTACGCGACGTCCATGCCCTCCATGGCCGCGCGCACGGCGCCCTCGTCCGTCACGTCCCCGCGCACGGCCTCCGCCTGCCCGGCCCACGGATGATCCCGCAGCTTGCCGGGCGAGCGGGCCAGGCAGCGCACGGAATGCCCGGCGGCCAGCAACTCCGGCACCAGCCTTCCGCCCAGGTAACCGGTGGCGCCGGTGACCAGACAGCGCAGCGGCCGGTCGTCGTCGGTCATGCCGGTCGCACGCATGCCTGTCGAGTGCGCCTTGTCCGGCGACGGCCTGCGGACCGGGGCGCAGGAAACGTCATGGCTCTCATGTCCTCCTGGGAGGTGCCTTCCGAGAGGCCCTGCCGCTGGTCTCTGACCCCATGCTTGGGGCCGCGGACGAACACCGCAACCTCGCCGTCCCCGGCCGGAGGGCGCTGACAACGGCTTCGGTGGGTGAGGACGGCGAAGACTGGGGTACGGCAGGGACGTGCCCTATCCGTGCCCGTAAGTGCGGACAATCACGGTCGACCACGGGCGCCCGGCCCCTGTACAGCGATGCCGACACACCGAATCCCCAGGTCAGCGACCTGGGGATTGTTTGTTGCCCAGGGCAGGTCCGCCTGGCCCCGGCTGGTTGTGGCCCGGAGTGTCTGGGCAGATGCCGAGGCGGCGGGCGATGGACCGCGCCGTGGCGGAGCAGTTCGGTCCCGAGCACGGCGCTCAGCAGCTCGGGCAGCTCGGCAGCGATGTCGCGCGACCGCGGTCACCACGCACCGTCCAGGACACCTTCCCGCGACTCCGACGCCGCTCGGCAGATGCAGGGAAGCAGGGGGTGAATCGGAGCCGGTGCGAACACGGGACTCGCCTCGCGCCTCCCACGCCACTCCCCGTGCCCCCGGAATCTCCGGGATCCACCTGCCCGACGAATCACCGTCGTCTGGACGTCGGCCAAAGCGTCCGCCACCACGGGACGAGGTCGCGCGCTGCCCCTGCGGAGGTGGCTGCCGGCCACTGGCCGTCGCGCTCTTCGCGGGGATGGTGGGCGGAAGTGCACGGCAGGAAAGCCGCGCCTGCGGAGACCAATATCTGTGCCCGTGAAATGAGATATAGATGTCGGGTACGGCGAGTATTCCTCTACCGCCCGGCGGAGTGGAATTGTCCACCACGCAAGGCCGATCGCACCGTGCTACTGTCGTTCTCAGTTGCAGGTGTGGTTGCCAGAAGGTTTTTCCGACGGCTGATCATCACGGCGACACGGAACGCGCACAGGGCGTATTCCCGAAACCGCCTTCGAAGGAGAAACAACATGGCTACTGGCACCGTGAAGTGGTTCAACGCCGAAAAGGGCTTCGGCTTCATCGAGCAGGACGGCGGCGGCCCCGACGTCTTCGCCCACTACTCGAACATCGCCGCCCAGGGTTTCCGCGAGCTGCGGGAAGGCCAGAAGGTGTCGTTCGACATCGCGCAGGGCCAGAAGGGCCCGACGGCCGAGAACATCGTTCCCGCCTGACGCACCGGCACTGACGCATACTTCGCAGCTGGGGCCCGCACCTTGGGGTGCGGGCCCCAGCGCGCTTTATTCCCGGGACGATTCGGCCCTGTCTTTTTCGACCCGTTCTCGCGATCCTGCGCCGCTCATTCCGCTGCGGAAATTCCTTGATGCGTGCCCGCACCGAGGAAAGGTTCCGCATGAACCGCACACGTACCACTCGCGCACGCACCAATCGCACATACGACCGCTTCGGAGGAAGCACCGCTGCGGGCCGCTCCAGTGGTCACGGAAACCGACCACGCTCGGCCATGAAGGCGTGACCGTACCGTTCCCGATCCAGGCGGCGAACCTGCCTGACTCCCTGGCCGGCCGTGACGTACTCGGTCGCGGCCGCACCGGCTCGGGCAAGACCCCGGCCGGCGCGGAGGTGGTCGTCGCGACGCCCGGTCGGCTCAAGGACCTCATCGACCGGCGCGACTGCCGACTCGCCGACGTCGATGTCACGGTGCTCGACGCGGCCGACCAGATGGCGGACATGGGGTTCATGCCCCAGGCCACCGCCCTGCTCGATCAGGTGCGCCCGAGGGCCGGCGGCTGTTGTTCTCGGCCACCCTGGACCGCAGGGACTGTCTGCGCCGTGGCGGCCGCACGGCCGCGCCGGGGAGTCCGGCAGCGGAGCTGAGCCGGATCACAGGCGCCCAGGCGACCTCCGGGGTCCCTGTGGTCATCACCGCGCCTGTCGTGGAACGCACCCGCCGCGAGCCTTCGCCGTCCAGGTACCGCCGGGACCGCACCGGCCAGGGCCGACCCGTCGGCGCGGGGGTGCGCCGCAGGGCACAGCGGCGGCCCGGCAACCACTCGGCTGCTCGGGTCGGCGCGGTCCCCGGAGCCCCGTTGGTCTTCCGGAAGCCGCCGTGGTCTCCCGGGGCCGAAGACCGCCAAGCCGACCAGCCCTTATCGAAGGAGACACCCTTGACGCCGGCGCGGATGCAGCACCGCAGGCCGGGCCCCACCCCCGTGTCCGGGTCGAGTACCTGACCGTGTGCGACGGGGACGACCAGAGCACAGCTCTGCCGGCCGCTCGGGTGGCGTCGGTGGGTGCCGGCCTCGATGAAGGGCGTCAGGCCCGAGCTCGTCACGGGGGCGTCCGTGATCGTCGGCCGCCGCCGCTACCCCGTCGAGCAGGTGGGCCAGGGCATCACACGACAGGACCCCCGTGACTTCACCGCCGGCGAGGTCGTGCGGGCCATGACGCCTCTCGGCTCCACCCTCCTCCAAACCGCGTCCGCACTGCTCGGCGGCACCGGCCCCGTGGCCGTGTGAGGACGGGCGGGAGACCGCCCCCGGGGAGCGCCGGCCGGGCAGCGGGGCGGAGGCAGCGTCTCACCGGTCGAAATGGACGAGATCTCCTACGGTCCATGCGCTGACGTCCTTGATCGCGACGCGATACATGCCGCCCGTCTCCGGGATGCCGAGGCTGCCCTGCAGGATCCGGGCGAGATGAAAGTGCAGATGCGTGGGTGCCTCGCCGCGACCTGGCCGGTTCCCTCGCAGACCGCGCGCAAAGACGTCCGAGAACGGGCCGAGACGGTCCGAGTCCTTCAGGACCTCCGCCACCCGCTCCCTCCACACGGCCTCCGGAGCCAGCCGGCCGGTGATGACGGCGCCGCCGACGACCACGGTCAGCGACATCTGATTGCTTCGCTCGGACTCCACCGCGGCGGAGATGGCGACGAGCAGCTCATCAGGGTTCGACATGACAGCACAGCTTATTCGGTCCACCTGTATCAGGAACCACCCGTGAGGCTGAGGCAGTTGGGCGCTCGGCAGGAGGCGGCTTCCGTCAACCGGTGAGGCCCGACCGCGGCAGGCTTCTTCCTCCACCAGAAGGGTGAAATCTACTCTTGCATGAGTAGATTTTCTTTCCCGGCATGGGTATGCTCCTTCTCGTAGACACGGTCGAACGAGACCCGCCAGACACGAACTGGCGGGTGCCTGAAGACGAAGTACGCAGGTCAGTGCGGCTCTCGAGCCTCGAAGCCGGAGTGTTCCCAGAACGGGTGACGGGACTGGGAGCCGCACTGGGCGGCTCGCACGCCAAGGAGCCGCCAACAGCAGTACCGGTTCACTCAGTGGTTGGTTCAGAGAGGAACGGAGGAGCAGACGCCATCAGGATCGCCCGGCCCGAGAAGCACTCGGCCCGGGTACCGCAAGACCCCGGAATGGATGGTGGTCCCCGGTCAAGCAGCTGCGATCCCCCCGCACCCCCCTCTGCCGGGCTGGGTAGCGGAAACAGAAGGTCGGCACAGCAGTAGGGCCGACAGATGGTGTTCAATTTCCTTCGGGGCCCTGGTGCCGTACGGCGCCAGGGCCCCTCGACGCGTTGCACAGCGAGGTGACATGACATCGGACAACCCCCTGAATGATCGTCTGGACGACGACGATTACCCCGCGTACACGATGGGCCGGGCAGCCGAGATGCTCGGCACCACCCCGGCCTTCCTCCGGGCCATCGGTGAGGCTCGCCTGATCACTCCGCTCCGCTCCGAGGGAGGACATCGCCGGTACTCCCGCTACCAACTGCGGATCGCCGCGCGCGCCCGCGAGCTCGTCGACAAGGGGACTCCGATCGAGGCCGCGTGCCGCATCGTCATCCTCGAGGACCAGCTCGAGGAAGCGCAGCGCATCAACGCCGAGTACCGTCGTGCCGCCAGCGAGTCGGCGGGCCGTGCCGGCTCCGGCTCCGCCTGAACACGCGGGCGCGCGCCGTATCCGAAACGCCGTCTTGCGGCCGAAGGAGAGCACGGCTCGGAAAGTCGCCGGTCCGCTGCTGAGACGCACCCCGCCAGAAGGGCTGTGCACTCGCCAAGGGTCCCCGGGCATGTCGACGGAGACAGCGGCGCCAAGCGCAGAGCCCGTTCCCGCAAGCGCTTCGGCCGGCGTCCTTCGACGCCGTGCCCACCGCGTGGCCATAAGAGCGGACAACCAGGGTCACCAGCGGTACCGACCGGCCCGTGCAACGGCGCCTCCGTCGTAGCCCTGGCCCGTGAACCCGACGGTGATCGTCGCTCAGCTCTCACAGCAGTCAGGCCTCGTCCCGCCCGCGTCGGCAAGACGATCCGGGCCGAACCGCCCCTCACCCCTGCACAGGCGGAAAAGCCCTGGGGATCTTCGCGGCAACCTTTTCGGCCTCTCGGACCACTGAGTCTTGTCCGGCCAAGCGGTCCGGTCAGATGCACCAGCTGAAAGAGAGCACAGGCATGTCCCTGGAACGAGAGCACAGACATGTCCCCGGTCCACCCGCGTCATCGGCGGCGTCCCGCGGCGGCGGCCACCGTGCCGACGGCGACGGCGGCGCGCGCGGTGGTCGCCCGAAGCACCGTGGCCGTCGGTTGCTCGCGCATCGGGGTCTCTGGGCGGGTCTCACCATGGTGGTCGTGGCCGGTTCGGCTGTCGTGGTCAGCCAGGCTTCGGCGCAGCAAAAGACCCTGGATCTGAAGAAGTGGTACGTGCTGGTCAACCGCAACAGCGGCAAGGTGCTGGACGACCGCGGCTCCGCCACGAACGACGGCGCGGCGGTGGTGCAGTGGGCGCGCCACGGCGGGGCCAACCAGCAGTGGCGGTTCATCGACGCGGGTGACGGGTACTACCGGCTGCAGAACCGGAACTCCGGCAAGGTGCTGGACGACCTCGGCCGGTCGAAGACCGCCGGCTCCGCCATCGTGCAGTGGAAAGACTTGAACGGCACCAACCAGCAGTTCAAACTGGCCAAGTCGCCGGACGGCTACGTGCGTTTGATCAATCACTTCAGTGGCATGGCCGTCGAGGTCCACAACGCCGCCAAGGCCGACGGGGGCGACGTCGTCCAGAACCGCGACCGGGGCGGTGCCGATCAGCAGTGGAAGCTCGTCCCGGCCGGGAGTGTCGGCACGCAGCCGTCGTCAGCACCGTCTCCCTCGGCCGGTGGCGGCAGCTCGACGAAACGCTTCATGGGCAGTGACAAGGTGCTCATCGGCGGCTCGATGTCCGACGCCTCGGCAGCTGCCGCACCGTTCGACGTGCGGTACGCCTATGTGCACAGCCAGCCCGCGCCCTCGTCGGACTACTACTCGGCAGCGCGCTGCCACGACGATTGGTCGGGCTGGTGGGGCTGCTGGAACGGCAGCACCACGGCGCCCGGCACTTACGTGACCTGGCGGGACGACGTGGCGGCCCACGCGACGTACAAGGGCAGCCCGCGTCCGCAGAAGATGCTCTGGACCTGGTACTCGTTGCGCGACCTCGGGGATGCGGCAGGCCAGGGCGACGGTCCGGGCGAGGTCAAGGCCATCAACCGGCTTGACCTGCTCACCCGGTACCTGAACGACTACCGTTTCTTCCTCCAGAAGATCGGCACGTCGCACGAAGCGATCGATCTTGAGCCCGACTTCTGGGGCTACGTCCGGTCGCTCGGCAATCCGCACCAGGTTCCCGCACAGGTCTCGGGCGCGAATCCGACGGATTGCGGATCGCAGGAGAACAGCGCCGCCGGACTCGCCCAGTGCCTGATCTCGATGGCGCACAAGTACGCGCCGAACACCGCCGTGGGGATGCACCTCTCCTGCTTCGACTGGGAGACCGACACACAGGCCTGCGTCAAGGACTACGCGAGCCTCGGGGCGCAGAACGCCGACTTCCTGGCCACCGATGTGTCGGACCGCGACGCGGGCTGGTACGCACAGCCGGCCCACGGCGGCAGTGACCACTTCTGGACCGACCGGAAGGCCGCCGCCGCGCTGGAGTTCTACAGGACGATGGCCGAGTCCGTGGGCAAGCCGGTGGTCCTGTGGCAGATCCCCGTGGGCAACATGGCGCAGAACAACACCCGCAACCATTACAAGGACGACAAGGTGGACTGGTTCTTCGCACACATGGACCAGGTCGCGAACGCCCATGTCGCCGGCCTGTTCTTCGGTCCGGGGCAGGAGGAACAGACCGCGGTCGAGTCCGACGGCGGAAACCTGATCAACAAGACGATCGCCTATCACAACTCGCGCGGTACAGCACTCAAGTAGGTGAAGCCGACGAATGCGCCCCGGAGCCCCAGCCGATGCACGGCTGGGGCTCCTCGTGGTGGTGAGTGTCGATCAGGCGGGTCAGCGCTTCAGGGTGAGGATGCCGGGCCGGTACGGCAGGTTGTCGTAGGAGGTGTTCGGCGGTGTGTCGGGGGACTTGCCCTGGTAGAGGAACTGCAGGTTGCAGGGGTCGATGGTCATGGTCTGGTCGGGGTTGTTGCGGACCAGGTCGCCGTGGCTGATGTCGTTGGTCCAGGTGGCGCCGCTGTTGGCCTTGCCCGCGAAGGGGTTGGACTCGGTGGCGGCCTGCGGGGTCCACGGACCGTTCAGGCTGGTGGCGGTGAAGGAGCGGAAGTAGCGCTGCTCGCTCGCACCGCGAGCCTCGACGATCATGAGGTACTGGTTCTGGCCCTGGACCTTGTAGACCTGCGGCGCCTCGAACAGGTTCTTCACCGAGTCGCTCATGACGGTCGTGTACGACGAGCCGAAGCTGCCGGGGAAGTTGCCGATCGGCATGCTCGACTTGTAGATCTTGCCGTTGTCGCCGGCGAAGAACAGGTACATGTTCTTGTCGTCGGCGATCAGGGTCTGGTCGATCGGGCCGGTGGCGGAGTCGGTGCGGGGGATGCTGCCGGTGAACAGCGGCTGCGGCGCGGACCAGCCGTTGGGATTGGTGGGGTCGCTGGAGGTGCGGTAGCTGAAGGGCCACGGACCCCACTGGTACGCCAGTACCCAGATCTTCTTGGGCGCGAAGTAGAACAGCGTGGGCGCCACCGCCTTCTCGCTCATGCCGGTCTGGCGGGCCGACGCCATGTCCGACCAGTTCGTGAAGGGGCTGAACGCCATCGAGCCGTAGGCCGATCCCGAGTAGTTCGACCCGTAGACCAGGTGCTTGCCGTTGTAGGTCGCGGTGGTGAAGTCCTTCAGCGAGGCCCACCCGTTCGCCGGCTGGGCCAGCGCGTCCGTCGAGGTCCACCGGTATGTCGACGGAAGAGCACACGTGTCGCTCTTCGGCGCCGCGGTCGGCTGGAAGTTCCAGCGTTGGTTGGCGCCGCCGCCGTTGGTGTCCCAGATCTGGACGGGGGTGCCGTTGGCGGTCCGGCCGCCGGGGATCTCCAGCGCCCGGCCGCTGGCGACGTTGGTCAGCGTGTAGGAGCCGTCGCTGTTCCGGTTGGCCTTCCAGTGCTGGTGGGCGCCGCCGTTGGCGTCCCAGACCGTCGGCCTCGTCCCGTTGGCCGTCCGGCCGGCCGGCTCGTCCAGTACCCGGCCGCTGGCGACGTTGGTCAGGGTGTAGGAGCCGTCGCTGTTCCGGGTGGCCTTCCACTGCTGGTTGGAGGCGCCGCCGGCGTCCCACACCTGGAGCGGGGTGCCGTTGTCGTTCTGTCCCGCGGGCTCGTCGAGAACGCGTCCGGCGGCTGCGTTGGAGAGCGTGTAGACGGTGCCGGAGGTGATGCCCCCGGCCTGTGTGCCGCCGCCGGTGCTGGCCAGGGCGGTGAGCACGGCGTTGTAGGCGGGCTTCTTGTTGCCTCCCGCGTCGAACAGCAGGGCGTTCTCACCGGTGCGCCAGGAGTCGCTGTCGCGGATGCCCCACACCGTGATGCCCGTGCAGCGAGCGACGTTCATGCACGCCTGGACGGCGTTGGTGTACGCGGTGGCGGACGCCTGGGCGATGTCGAGCTCGGTGATCTGCACGTCCACGCCGAGCGCGGCGAAGTTGGACAGGGTGGTCTGGAAGCCGGCCGGCGGGCCGCCTGCGCCGAAGTGGCTCTGGAAGCCGACGCAGTCGATGGGCACACCGCGCGCCTTGAAGTCCTTGACCATCTTGTAGACGCCCTGGGTCTTGGCGTCGGACCAGTTCTCGATGTTGTAGTCGTTGTAGCAGAGCTTGGTGGAGGGGTCGGCGTTCCGGGCGGTGCGGAAGGCCTCCTCGATGAAGCCGTCGCCCAGCACGTCCTGGAACACGGAGCTGCGGTGCCGGCCGCTGCCGCCGTCGGCGAAGGCCTCGTTGACCACGTCCCAGGCGTAGATCTTGCCCTTGTAGTGGGTCATCTCCTGGGTGATGTGGTTCTTCATCACCGTGCGCAGGGTGCCGGCGTCGGTGATGGACTTGACCCAGCCGGGCAGTTGGGAGTGCCAGACCAGGGTGTGGCCGCGCAGGCGCTGGCCGTGCGCGGAGGCGTGGCTGACGATCGAGTCGGCGGCGGCGAAGGTGAACGACCCGCGGGAGGGCTCGATGGCGTCCCACTTCATCTCGTTCTCCGGGGTGATCATCTTGAATTCCCGGTCGAGAATGGCGGAGTACGTGGAGTCGCCGAGCTTGCCCGCGGCCACTGCCGTGCCGAAGTAACGGCCGCTGCCGGCCGCCGCGTCGGCGGCCGTGGTCGGTGTGGGGGCCTCCGGCGTGCGTGCGGCCAGGGCGACCAGTGGTACGGCGGCGCCCGCGGCGGCGAGGACCACGGCGGCGGCGAGCACGCGGCGGGTGGCCGGACGGCGACGATGAGAGCGGTTCTGATCTGACAACGGCATGTCCTTCTGGCACAGCGGGCCCTGATCCGGCCCTGGTCACCCCGCCAGTTGTCGCCACGCACACAAAGGTTGCCGCGATCGAGGGAGGAATTTTCACGGCCGCCGTCACCCTCCCCGACCCAGCTCCACGGCGACCTGCCGGCCGCCTACGCCGACGGGACGAACGCTCCCCGGACCGACGCGGAGCCGCCCGTACCCTGTGCGTCGACGCGGTAGCCGTCGCCCGCCGCACTGCGCGCGTCGGCGCCGTTGTTGAACTGCGCGGCGAACTCATGGCTCCCGGCCGGCACGGTCAGGCCCGGCTTGAGGACCCAGCGGTAGATCAGCGTGCCGTCGGCCTCCTGGACGGTGACGGTGAAGTCACCGCTCGGCAGGGTCTGCCAGGTGCCTGTGTTCTTCACCCCGCCGGTCTGCACGATCCGCATCTCGACCGTGAGCGAGGTGAGCGGCTGGGCCGTCTTGAGGACGAGGTTGCTCTGCGTCCAGTAGACGGTGCTGTGCGGGTCCACCGAGCCGGCCGACCACAGCGGCCCGTTCTGGCTCTCGCCGGCGGCCGGCGAGGGACTGGCGGCCGACGGAGTCGGGCGCGAGCTGCCCGGGGTGGTGGCCGGGGCCGGCGCGACAGGGGTGGGGCGGCCCGATGTCGGGTGCGGGGAGCTGACGGTCGGGGACGGGGTGGCAGGCGTGGTCACGGTGGCCGACGGCGACGAGTGCGCGACGATGGCGGCGACGGCGAGGCCGCCGGTCGCCAGGATGCCGGTGGCGGCGAGCCCGGCGAGCACGACCCTGGTCCCGGACCTCGCGAACGGCCGCGCGCGGTGACGGACGGCGGGGCCGGCCATGCCGCGTTCCACTCGGGCCAGCATCCGCGCGCGGTCGGGCCGGTGGGCCTCGGCGGCCTCGCGCAGCCGACGGGCGATCTCCTCGTTCACCGGTTCCTCCTCCCTGCCACCAGGTCCCCGACCGCTCGCGCGCCCAGTATCCTTTCCAGCTCGGCCATTCCCTTCGAGGTCTGGCTCTTCACCGTTCCCACCGATATGCCCAGCGCTGCCGCCGTGTCCTTCTCCGACAGGTCGAAGGCGTGCCGCAGCACCACGCAGGCGCGCTTGCGGAACGGCAGCCGGGCGAGCGCCGCGCGGACGTCCAGCACGGCCGCCACGTCCGGCCCCTCCGCCTTCTCTGGGCTGCGGGACCAGAACAGCGTGACCCGGAGTCGCTCGCGCACCGCGCTGCGGATCCGTCCGCGCGCCAGGTTGGCCACCACACCGCGGGCGTAGGCGACCGGGTGGTCGGCCTGCCGCAACCGGTCCCAACGCTGCGACAGGGCGACCAGGGCATCCGCCGCGAGGTCGTCCGCCGCGTCGGTCTCGCCGGTCAGGAGGTGTGCCAGACGGGCGAGTTCGGCATAGTGGCGTTCGAAGAATTCGTGGAACTCCGCGGACGCGTCGTCGAGGACCATCCCCCGGTCGCCCTCTCCTTGCCATGATGTGCGCGTTGGTTGCGCGTTTAACAACAACGGGGGGCGCAGCCTAACAGTGCCCGGCCCGGGATTCGAACGGCGGTCGTGCTCGGTTGCGGACCGGTGAAGGCTGACCGGCGGGCTGGTCAATGCCGGGCGAACCGGACGCCGGTCGGCTGCGCGACGTCCGGCCGTACGGCGATGCCGTCGACGGTCAGCTGCTCCCCGTAGATGTCGTTCGGCCCACCGTGACGCGCCGCTGCTCCCGGTTTCTTCCGCACCACGCCGACGCCGACCGACCCATGGGAAACCCCCAGGTCACAGACCTGGGGGTGTGATCGGTGTGCGGGCGTGAGGTGGCGGGAGCGGTGTTCGGGTTACTGCACGTCCACGTAGTCGCCGGTCGCCTTGACGGGTGGGGTGGTGGAGGTGCCTGCGAAGTTCCAGCGCCAGTAGCCGTCTTCGGAGGCGGGGACCGTGGTCGTCAGGGTGCCGGTGCTGGACGTGGTCACGGTCTTGACGGTGGTGTACGCCGTCGTGCCCGCCTTGCGGAACTGGAGCTTGACCGGCTGGTTGGTGTAACCCCGGTAGTCGAGGTTGTCCCAGTCGGCGCGGGTGAGCTTGCCGGTGACGGTGAGGGCCGCGCCCTTGGCCACCGGCTCGGGGCCCGCGTTCACCGTGAGCTTGGACTGCCGCTGCAGACGGGTCGTGGTGTAGTCCGGCGTGTGCGTCCAGGTGTCGTCATTGGCCACGCCCTGGACGCTGACCTTCCAGGTGCCGGCGTGCGCGTTGGTGAGCGCGGTGCCGCTGTACCTCCAGTCCGGTTCGAGGGAGAACGTCTGCGAGCAGGTGGAGGTGGTGGCACTCGAGGCGACGCAGTCGGCGTGGTAGTGGAACTGGTTCGACACGATGCGGTCGTCGTACGCCTCGTAGGGGTTCGTGCCGTCCGGTCCGCGCCACAGGACGAAATCCGCGTCCTGGATGCCGGACGGGTGGGTGAAGGTCCCGGAGACGGTGACCGTCTTGGCGTAGAGATCGACCACGACGTTCTTGCCGCCGTCGAAGGTGACGTCGCTGATCTGGACGTCGGTCTGGGTCTCGTCGCCGTAGGCACCGGGGGCGGCGACGCCGGCCAGCGCGGCCACGGCACCGAACAGAGCAAAGGCAGCGCGCTTGCGCATGTATCTCCTTCACAGAGGGAAGAGGGGGAACCCGCCGAGCGGGAGCGGCGGGGCAGCCGAAGCCGGTCAGGGACCAGTGACCGACTTGATCGTGTACGGGAAGCTCTCCTGCTGCCAGATCACCGTGAACCGGGAGGCCGGGCGGGTGTCGACCTGGGGTACCCGGCCGTCCGACGTGAGGGTCTTCGTCGTGCCGAAGGCGCCGGAGCGGCTGATCAGGCGGGCGCTGGTCCTGGTGTAGCTGTACGGGGGCGTCGACTTGGGGACGACCGTGTGGAAGACCAGCATGCCGTCGCCGTCGTCGTCGAGGGCCAGGTCGGGGCGGTCGCCGAGGCCGAGGGTGGTGACCGTGCCGCGGGTGCCGCCCGCGGACAGCCGACGGCCGAGCAGCTCCAGCTTGCCGTTGGTGTACCGGGTCCACACGATCATCGAGTCGCCGTCGAGGTCGGTCGCGAGGGCGTGGTGGAAGCCCACGTTGTCCGTGGAGGCCGAGATGCGCAGGGGAGCCGCCAGGGTGCCGGTGCGGCTCCAGCGGGAGGCCCAGACCTGCGAGCGCTCCCCGCCGCCGGAGTGGTAGGTGACGACCGCGTCGCCGTCCCGGTCCACGCCGACTCGCACCATGCCGAAACCGCCGTACGACGCGATCGGCGAGGTGAGCACCTTCGTCGAGGAGACGGACGTCGACGTGATCCGCCTGGCCACGACGTCCGAGGCGCGCGCCCAGGCGACGACGAACTGGCCGTTGCGGTCCACTCCGATGGCCGGCTTCTCCGCCGAGCCCGAGCCGAGGGTGATGGGCGCGCCGAGCGTGCCGTCGAGCTTGAGGCGACGGGCGACCGCGTACCAGCTTCCGTCGCGGATCTCCGTCCAGGTCGCCATCGCGGTGCCGCCCGGGGTCACGGCGACCACCGGGGTGGTCGCGGGCGCCGACGTGGACAGCTTCTGCAGCGGTCCGACGAGGCTGCCGGAGGCCGAGACCCGTCGGCCCACGACCTGGCTGTCCTGCTGCCAGACCACCGCCGAGTCGCCGGTGTCGTCGGAGGCGGCCTCCGGCCAGGACGGTGCGGCACCGTCGGGCGACAGGGTGCGGATCGCCGTCACCGTGCCGCTCGCGGTCTTCACCCTGGTCTGGATCCGGTAGTAGCAGCCCGGCGTCGACAGGTTGCAGGCGTTCCAGACCAGCAGGGCGTCGCCCTGCCGGTCGACCGACACCGTGGGGGAGTCGTCAGGGGTCCAGCCGGAGGCCGACACGTTCCACGTCGACGTCCACGCCGCCTCGGCGTTCATGGCCATCGTCGCGGTGACCGCGATCCCGGCCGCCGCGGCGACGGAAACCCCGGCAAGAACACGACGCTTCACCGAACGCCGATGGCGTGCTGCACCCTGAGCCACCCTCATCCCCCACTTCGTTCCCGTGACGTGGGCACAGCCGTCACACAGGCTGCCCGCAATACCCAGCGCACCTGCATGCTCAAACGTCACATGCGTACGGAAGGGCCTCCCTCCTCACGCCGGTCCGACACTGGGACCGGGCTGATCCGCGAGCTGATCACAGCCCGGGGCAGGGGGAAATCTGTCATGGCGAGCCCACATCTCCATGCCTGCCGGAGTTAGGGTTGTCGCACGACGCGGACGGTGCCGGAACCTTCGGAGACCGGTGCCAGGCACCCCCGGGTCCCTCGCCGCGTCCCCGAAACCAAGGTGCTATGCCCGCTGAGAACGCCCCTGTCGCCGGCAACCTCGACGACGACGACTATCCCGCCTACACCATGGGACGGGCCGCTGACGTTCTCGGCACCACCCCTGCCTTCCTGCGGGCCGTCGGCGAAGCCGGGCTGATCACCCCGCTGCGTTCGGAAGGCGGTCACCGCCGGTACTCCCGCCGCCAGTTGCGCGTCGCCGCCCGCGCCCGTGAGCTGGTCGACCAGGGCACTCCCATCGAGGCCGCGTGCCGCATCGTCTCCCTCGAGGACCAGCTCGACCACGCGCTCCGTCTGAACCGGGAAGTGGGCCGGAAGCTGGGCGAGCACGGCGCGGATACCTAGTCTCGCCACCACAGAAATACACGCCGGCGGCGGATGAGAATTATCTGGCGCTGCTCAAAACGCATGGCCGCCACCACCAGCCTGTGTTAGCGTGGTGGCAGTTGCAGTTTTGATTGCCAGAGATTTTTTCTTTGCAGAGCTTTCCAGATCTTTCCGGAGAGGTGATCATCGCGGCGACTCGGCTCCATAAAGTGTGGAGTCCGCACTGCCTCTCAAGGGAGATTCAACATGGCATCTGGCACCGTGAAGTGGTTCAACGCGGAAAAGGGCTTCGGCTTCATCCAGCAGGACGGTGGCGGCGCTGACGTGTTCGCCCACTACTCGAACATCATCAGCAACGGTGGTTTCCGCGAGCTTCAGGAAGGCCAGAAGGTCAGCTTCGACGTCACGCAGGGCCAGAAGGGCCCGCAGGCCGAGAACATCGTTCCCGCCTGACACTGACGTGAATCGCCGCGAGCCAGTGGTTCGCGCATCATGTGGCTGGGGCCCGCGCTCTTGGGGTGCGGGCCCCAGCTCATTGGTTTTCCGATTTTCCGGATTTCACCGGGCCACCGACATTCCCCGGCCGGCCGCCCCACGACTCCCGGATCTTCATTTTTCTCCGGCTCATTCTTGCGAATCCTCGTGTGGTCATCACCGCCGGACGGAATTCCTCGATACGCCGCATCGAGGAAGGTTCCTCCATGAACCGCACCCCCCATCGCGCCAGCGGCACCTCCGGCGGCTCCCGCACGGACAGAAGGTCCGCGCGCTCGACCGGGTCCGCCGGCGGCAACCGCTTCCGTACGCAGGAGACGGGCCGTAAGGGCCCCCGCCCGGGCGCCGGGCGAAAGAGCGACCAAGGCGCACGCTCCACCCCGCGCCGACGGGAGTTCGCTCCGCCGGTCACCGTCACCGAGCCCCTGCCCGCGGTCGACACGTTCGCCGAACTGGACATGCCGGCACGGCTGCTGGCCGCGCTCCGCACCGAGGGCGTGACCGTACCCTTCCCGATCCAGGCCGCCACGCTGCCGAACGCGCTGGCCGGCCGGGACGTCCTGGGCCGCGGCCGTACGGGCTCGGGCAAGACGCTCGCCTTCGGTCTGCCGGTGCTGGCGCGCCTGGACGGGCAGCGGGCACGGCCCAAGCAGCCGCTCGCCCTCGTTCTCGTCCCGACCCGGGAACTGGCCCAGCAGGTCACCGACGCGCTCACCCCCTACGCCCGCGCCCTGCGGCTGCGGATCGCCACCGTGGTGGGCGGCATGTCGATCGGCCGGCAGGCGAAGGCGCTGCGCGAAGGCGCCGAGGTCGTCGTCGCCACGCCCGGCCGCCTCAAGGACCTCATCGAACGGGGAGCCTGCCGGCTGGACCAGGTCGCCGTCACCGTCCTGGACGAGGCCGACCAGATGGCCGACATGGGTTTCCTGCCGCAGGTGACCGCACTGCTCGACCAAGTTCCCGCCAGGGGCCAGCGGTTGCTTTTCTCGGCCACCCTGGACCGCAACATCGACCTCCTGGTGCGCCGCTACCTCGACGACCCCGTCGTGCACTCGGTCGACCCGTCCGCGGGAGCGGTCACCACGATGGAGCACCATCTGCTGCATGTGCGCGACGCCGACAAGGACACCGCCGCGACCGAGATCGCCGCGCGCGAGGGACGCGTGCTCATGTTCCTGGACACCAAGCACGCGGTCGACCGGCTGGCCGAGCACCTGCTGTCCGTCGGGGTGCGTGCCTCGGCCCTGCACGGCGGCAAGTCCCAGCAGCAGCGCAACCGGACACTCGCCCAGTTCAAGGACGGCCACGCCACGGTCCTGGTGGCCACCAACGTCGCCGCCCGCGGCATCCACGTCGCGGGCCTCGACCTCGTCGTGAACGTCGACCCTCCCGGCGATCACAAGGACTACCTCCACCGCGGCGGCCGTACCGCCCGCGCCGGCGAGTCGGGCACCGTCGTCACCCTCGTCCTTCCGCACCAGCGCCGGGCCGTGGAGCGGCTGATGGCCGACGCCGGCATCACCCCGCGTGCCGCCCGGGTCCGCCCGGGCGAGGCCGAGCTGCAGCGCATCACCGGCGCCCGGACGCCCTCCGGCGTACCCGTCGTCCTCACCGCACCGGCCGACGGACGAGGAGAGGGCGAGGGATCCGCCGGCCGGCGTCGCAGGGGCCGGGCCGCCGGCCGTGGAGGAAGCGGTCAGGGCACCGGCCGGGTCGCCCGGAGCCGTCGGCCCGCACCGAGGAACAACCCGTAGCCCGAACACGGCTGCGCCCTGGACATGCTCGCTCTCACACCCGGACCGCCGTGGCCCGGTCGACCTCTCCGGCGTTCTTCCCCACCCCTGTGGAGGCATCCATGCGTTGTGTCATCGCCCGTTTCCCCTTCGACCTGACCAAAGGTGAGGTCGAGCAGTCCATGAGCGGCATCACACCCGAACCCGTCACCGGCGTGTCCGTGACCATCGACCGTCGCCTCTACCCCGTGATGCAGGTCGGGGAAGTGATCACCAGGCAGAACCGCCGGGACTTCACGGTGGCGGAGATGCGCCGAGCACTGACCCGGCTCGGCTTCACCTGCCACGACACGCCCCCCGTGGCACCCGCCCGGCACGCACCGGCCGACGACGACGCGCTCGGCTGGTGACGCCCTCAAGGGCGGCAGCGGACGACGTGCCGTCGGAACACCGAAGGGCACCCGTCCAACCGGCGGCCCGGCGCAGGCCGGGCAGTCGGCACAACGTGCTCAGGAACCCGACATGGCGCGACCGAACATGGGGTCGTCCCCCGATTTCCCGATGCCCACGGACGACGCGCCGAAGTTCACCGCGCCGGTGGTCGTGACGCCCTTGGCGGAGCCGCGCAGGACCCATACGGCGCCGTCGTCGCTGTTCTCGCCGGCCGCGCCCACCGACAGATCGGCGCGGCCGTCCTTGTTGTGGTCGGCGAGGTGGACGACGTCGCCGAACAGGTCCGACGACTCGTTGGCGCCCGGGACACCCGAGGTGCCCTGGTCGAAGGACTGGGCGCCGGCGCCCGTCAGGCCGGAGGCGCCGCCGCGCAGCACCCAGACGCTGCCCGCGTGGGACGCCGAGCCGATGCTCTCGAAGTCCGCGCCGACGGCGAGGTCCGGGTAGCCGTCGCCGTTGACGTCGCCCGCGGCGAGTGCGCCTCCGAACGAGTCCTCGGACTCGTCCGCTCCCGGCACACCCGCGGTGTCCTGGCTGAGGACGGCGCTGCGCGAGGTGTCGACGCCCGCGGCACCGCCGTAGAACACGGTGACGTAGCCGCCCTTCGCCGTCCGGTCGAAGATGTCGAGGAAGTCGGTGCCGACGACCAGGTCGTCGTGCCCGTCCCGGTCGAAGTCGGCCGCGGTGAGCGCGCCCGCGTACCCCGCGCCCGCCTCGGTCTGCAGCGTGGGCCCGGTCGAGCCGCCCCGGTAGACGAAGTTGCCCGCGGAGGAACCGACCACCACGTCGTCCGCCCCGTCGTTGTCGAAGTCGCCGGCGGCCAGCTCGACGGCGCCCTTCGGGTACGCGCCGGACTCGATCTTCGCGTCGAAGCGCAGCTTCCCGGCCGCGCCGCCGGACTTGGTGAAGCCGCCCTTGAAGATCCACACGTCCTTGCCGGTGGAACCGACCGCCAGATCGGCCTTCCCGTCACCGGTGAAGTCACCGACCACGAGGGACTGGCCGAACCGGTCGTGGCCCGACGGGTTCGGGTCGCTGATCGTCGTGCCGCCCGACAGGCCGGACGGGCCGCCCCACAGGATCGTGACCGAACCGCCGTCGGCATCGCCGCCGACGTCCTCCAGCGGGGTGCCCACGACGAGGTCGCCGTAGCCGTCCCTGTTCAGGTCGCCGTGCGCGAGTTCGGTGCCGAAGCGGTCGGAGGTCTCCGAGTCGCCCGGGACGCCGGAGGAACTCTGCGAGGTGGTCTTGTGGCGCGCGGCGCTGATACCGCTCGACGAGCCGTAGGTGACGACCACGGCGCCCGCCTTCGCCTTCCCGCCCGCGACGGCACCCGGGGCGCCGACCGCCAGATCGCGGTAGCCGTCACCGTTGAAGTCGTCGGCGAGGCCCGACGCGGCGGCACTCGCGCCGCCGGGCAGGGTGATGAGCAGCCCGCCGGCCAGGGCGGCCACGAGGGCGGTGGCCCCCAGGACGACGGGACGTCGGGAGCGCTTGTGGTGGGGCCGGGGCATGGGTTCCTCTCCAGGACATGTGTGCGGGCTCAGAGATGACCTTGGGCGAGGCCGAAGGGTTGTACGGGAAGGGAGAGACCGGTTCGTGTCCACCGGACGGTGGACACGAAGTTCAACCTGGTACCTCTGTCCGCCAACTGCCCTGGCCGACGAGGCTTTTGGGCATGGACTCATTCACTGTGCGCATGGCGCGCTGGAGTGCTCGGCATCCCTGGCGGGCCGTCGTCGGCTGGCTCGTGTTCGTGGTGCTGTGCCTGGGGATCGGCAGTGCCGTCGGCACACACAGCGCGAAGACGGCCGACTACCGGGTCGGTGAGGCCGGCCGGGCGGAGGAGATGGCCGCCGAGGGGCACCTGGAGCGGAGGTCCACCGAGCAGGTGCTGATCTCTTCCCGGGCGGGGGCGCCGGACCGGAGTGCGGCCGAAGCCGCCGCCAGGGACCTGACGGGCCGGATGCGGCGGCTGCCGGAGGTGGCGGGGGTGGCCGAGCCGGTGGTGTCCCGGGACCGGCGGGTCCTCATGGTCGAGGTGGCCCTGAAGGGCGAGGAGCGGGACGCGAAGGACAAGGTCGACGCGCTGGTCGCACAGACCGAGGCAGTGCAGGAGGCTTATCCGCGGCTGCTGTTGGAGGAGACCGGGTCTCCCTCCATCAGCAAGGGTGTCGACCAGCAGCGCGGCGACGACCTGGCGCTCTCCGAGGAGATCACGCTGCCCGTCACGCTGGTCACGCTGTTGGTGGTCTTCGGGTCGGTGACCATGGCGGGGGTGCCGTTGCTGCTCGCGCTCTCGTCGATCGCGGCGGCCGTCGGGCTGTCGATGGTGGCCTCGCATCTCTCCCCCGACGCCGGGGTCGGCACGAACGTCATCCTGATGATCGGCCTCGCGGTCGGCGTCGACTACACGCTCTTCTACCTCAAGCGGGAACGGGAGGAGCGCGCCCGCTCGGGCGGCCGGCTGAGTTCCGAGGCGCTGGTGGAGCTGGCCGCGGCGACGTCGGGCCGGGCGGTCGTGATCTCCGGACTCGCGGTCGTGGCCTCCACCGCGACGCTCTATCTCGCCTCCGACGTCATCTTCTCCTCGCTGGCCACCGGCACGATCGTGGTCGTCCTGGTCGCGGTGGCCAGTTCCCTGACGGCGCTGCCCGCGCTGCTGGTCAAGCTCGGACAGCGGCAGGAGCGCGGGGCGCGGCGCCGTGCCGAGCGCGGGAAGCCGGCGCGCCGGGTGCGCGGCGACGGTGGCGGCCGGGTGTGGGGCGTACTGCTGCGGCCGGCCGGCCGGCATCCCCTGGTCACCCTGTGCGTCTCCGTTCTCGCCCTGCTCGCGCTCGTCACCCCGCTGGCCGGGTTGAAGATCACGGAGATGAGCCGGGACACGCACTCCCGGGAGATCCCCGCCATGCGGGTGTACGACCGGCTCAACGAGGAGTTCCCGGAGCAGCGGGTCACCCACCAGGTCGTCGTACGGGCCGGCGCCGCGCGCTCCGGTGAGGTGGCCGACGCGCTGCGCGAGCTGGCCCGGCGGGCCGGCGCCGATCCGCTGTTCGCCGGTGCCTCGCGCGTCCGGACGTCCGCCGACCACCGGATCAGCACGCTGGAACTGAAGGTGCCGTACCTGGGCAACTCCGAGCAGGCGTACGACTCCCTCGACCACCTGCGGGACCGGTACCTGCCCGCCACCGTCGGCCGGGTCGCCGGCGCGGAGTTCGGAGTGAGCGGGGACGTCGCCCGGTACACCGACTATCCCGCCCACCAGAACGGCAAACTCCCGCTGGTTCTCGGGGCCTTGTTGCTCGTGACCTTCGCGATGACCGTGTACGCGTTCCGCTCGGTGGTGCTGGGCCTGATCGGTGTCTTCCTCAATGTGCTGTCCGCGGCGGCGGCGCTCGGACTGCTCGTCCTGGTCTTCCAGGGAACCTGGGCGGAGGGGCTGCTGGACTTCCACTCCACGGGTTCGATCGGATCGCGCGTACCGCTGTTCCTCTTCGTGATCCTCTTCGGGCTCTCGATGGACTACCAGGTGTTCGTGGTGAGCCGGATCCGGGAGGCCGTGCTCGCGGGCGTGCCGACGCGGCAGGCCGTACTCGACGGCATCCGCCGGTCGGCGAGCGTGGTGACCAGCGCGGCGGTGGTGATGACGACCGTCTTCGTGAGTTTCGTCTTCCTGCACATCATCGAGATGAAGCAGATCGGGTTCGTCCTCGCGGCAGCCGTGCTGCTCGACGCCTTCGTCGTCCGGATCATGGTCCTGCCGTCGGCGCTGCTGCTGCTCGGCGAGGCGAGCTGGTGGCCCTCGCGGGCGGCACGGCGAGCGCCGGCGGTCCCGGCCGAATCCGCCGACGGGCGGCCGGTGGTCGACGTACGTTGATCGGTATGACTGCCCTCACCGACCCCTTGGCCGACGCCTTCTGGGCCACGTCGCTGCGCCGGTGGAACGCGGTGTGCTGGGTCCTGTTCGGTGCGATGGCCGTCGGGCTGGTGACGACCGCCCCGCGGGGCGGGAGCACGTACCAGGCGCTGGCTCTGCTCGGCTGCGTGGTGCTGGCCTACGCCGTTCTCGACCGCTTCCCGGGAAACCCCGTCGTACGCCCGCGGGTCTACCTGTCGGTGCTCGTGCTCGCGCTCGGCGGGCTGGCGTACCTGGGCGGCAGCTATGCGGCGCTGTTCATGGTGACACTGCCGCACTACTGGATGTTCGGACGGACCCCGAGGATGTCCATGGTCTTCCTCGGGCTGGCCGCCGGCGCCACGCTCACCGGGGCCCTGGTCCGGGAGGGCTGGTCGGGGGAGTTCTTCGGCAAGACGGTGGTGTCCATTCTGATCGTGGTCGCGGTGGGTGTGCTGATCGGGCTGTGGGCGCACTCGGTCGTCGCCCAGAGCAGCGAACGCGCGCGGCTCATCGACGAGTTGGAGCGGACGCAGGCCGAACTGTCCGAGGCGCACCAGCGGCAGGGCGCGGCGGACGAGCGGGAACGCATCGCACGCGACATCCACGACACCCTGGCGCAGGGCTTCGCGTCGATCATCGTGCTGGCGGAGGCGGCCCGGGCGGTCCTGTCCGACGATCCGGAGCGCAGCGCCCATCAGCTGCGGTCGATCGAGTCCACCGCCAGGGAGAACCTCGCCGAGGCCCGGGAGCTGGTCGCCTCGGCGCGACAGCCCGGACCGGGCCGCGTGGCCTCAGGCTCGGTGGCCCAGACGCTGCGCCGTACGCTGGACCGCTTCGCGGAGGACACCGGGCTCGCCGTGGACACCGAGCTCGCCGACCTCGACTGCGACCAGCGGACCCGGATCGCGCTGCTGCGCTGCACCCAGGAGTCCCTGGCCAACGTACGCAAGCACGCGCGCGCGTCCACGGTCGGCGTGGTGCTGGTCCGGCGGCCGTACGGGGTGGAGCTGGAGATCACCGACGACGGGACCGGATTCGTGGTGGAGGAGTCGACGGGCTTCGGGCTGGACGGCATGCGCAAACGACTGGCGGAACTGGGCGGGAGGCTCACGGTGACGAGTTCGGTGGGCGACGGGACGCGGATCCTCGCGATGATCCCCTCCGCTGTCACCTCCTCGGACGAGGTGGGGGCATGAGCGAGGGGAGTCTGCGTGTCGTCGTGGTGGACGATCACACCGTGATGCGGGCCGGAGTGGTCGCGCTGCTCGCGGGCGAGGACAGCATCGAGATCGTCGGGGAGGCGGGCGACGGACGCGCGGCGCTGGAACTGGTCGAACGGTACGACCCGGACGTCGCCCTGATGGATCTGCGGATGCCCGTCCTGGACGGGGTGGCGACGACGGCCGAGATCGTCGGCCGGTACCCGCGGACCCGGGTGCTGATCCTGACGACGTACGACACCGACGCGGACATCGAACGCGGGGTGGAGGCCGGTGCCATCGGCTACCTGCTCAAGGACACCACGCGCGAACAGCTCGTGGATGCCATCCACGCCGCGGCACGCGGTGAGACGGTGCTCGCTCCCCGGGTCGCCGAGAAGCTGGTCGCACGGATGCGGCGCCCCGCCCAGGACCCGCTGACCGACCGCGAGACCGAGGTCCTGGCCGCAGTGGCCGACGGTCTCACCAACGCCGAGATCGGCAGACGCCTCGTCATCGGCGAAGCCACGGTGAAGACACACCTGCTGCGCCTGTTCGCCAAGCTCGATGTGAACGACCGGACGAGGGCGGTGGTGGTGGCCATGGAGAGGGGGCTGCTACGGCGACCCTAGGGGCGTACGAAGGCGTCAGCGGTGACCCAGTACGTTGACCACCCGGCCGTTGGGGTCGCGGACGAAGAACCGCCGCACCCCCCACTCCTCGTCCTGCAACGGGTGAACGATCTCCGCGCCGCTCTCCCGCATGACCGCGTAAGCCGCATCCACGTCATCCACCTCGACGCTCATGTCCGGGGTGACCGGCGCCGTCCTGTCGCTCGACATGAAGCTGACCTGCGCCGCCGGATCGGACCGGGCCGCGAGCGTGATGATCCAGCCATGGTTCATGACCTCCTCGAAACCCAGCAGACCGTAGAACGTCCGGCTCTCCTGCACGGCCTCGGACTGGATGTTGGGCACGACACGACGAACGGCCATCGATGACTCCAGACGCATGTACGGGTCTCTGGTCCTCAAAGGAGTACTAGACAGAGCCGACGGGGTGGAGCAGTAGTCCTGTGACGGACAGGCTGCCGACGGATTGCGCGACCGTCGAGACCGTCGCGTCGGCGACAGTGACCGTGTGCGGGGCGGTGGCCGGGTGGGCCAGCCAGCGGGGCATGGCATCGGGGGTGAGGGTGACGGTGGGGTCCGGTGGGAGGGCGGCGCCGTCGAGGGCCGTGACCGTGCCGGACAGCTTGCTGATGTAGAAGGTCACCACGCCCGTCCCGCCTCGGCCTGTGAACGTCGACCTGGTCCCGGGCCCGGTCCGCAGGCGCATCGCCGCGCGGCCTCGGCCCGCGGTCACATCGAGGTCGACGGCGTCCACCGACCGTGCGGTGAACTTCAGTACCCGGACGGGCCCGGCCGCGGTGCGTACGGTGACGGTGCCGCGGAAGGCGAGGGCGCGCAGGACGAGCCGGTCGGCGCGCAGTGTCCAGGGGGTGTTCGCGGGGCGAGCCGGTGGCGGGACGGCGGGTGGCGGTGGGGGTGCGGGGGAGGCCGGCGGCGAGGCCTTCGTGGTGGGGCGTGTGGTGCTCGTCGATGTTCCCCTCGGGCTGGGGAGGGGCGGCGGGGTGCCGGTCGGGTCCGGGACGGTGCTCGTCGGGGTCGGCGCGATGCCCGTCGGGGTCGGCAGGGTGCTCGCCGGTGCCGTGGGGCCGATCGTTCCGGCGAGGGTGGGGAGCGGGTTCGCCGGCCGGGGCGTGGGGAGGTGCAGGGCCAGGGGGACGGTGACCGCGGCCAGGGCGCAGGCGAGGGGTGGTGGCACGCGGCTCGGGGTGTGCCGCTCCGGCTCCGGGGAGCCGGCGGTCCGGTCGGTGTCGTTGTCAGGTGCCACCTGTGCTGTCTTCCGTCGGGTCGGCCGTGGGCAGGTGGTGCGCCGCCGCGGTCGGCGGCTCGGCGGCGGGCGGAATCCAGGCACAGGCCAGGGACCCGCCGATCAGGCCGGAGGCCACGCCGAGGAACAGGCCGCCGAAGTTCACGAGCGGAAAGGAGACGAGGGAGAGGAGGAGGGCCGCGATCCCGGCGAACACCCGCAGGTGGGGGCGGTACCAGAGGGCGAGCCCCAGGGTCATGAGCAGGATGCCGATGGTCAGGGATCCGGCACCGGACGTGGTCGACAGGGCCAGGGGAACGGCGCCCAGGTCGAGGTGCGCGTACGGCCAGTAGATGATGGGCAGCCCGGCCTGGAAGGTGAACAGGCCGGCCCAGAAGGGTCGTTCGCCGCGCCAGGTCCTGAACCTGCGCCGGACCTCCGCCACGGTGAGGGGCGCTGCACGTCGCTTGGTCAGAAGCATTCGTCACGGCCTCGCTTGAGTACGGCGCGCAGACCGGGGACGTCGAACGTGCCTGCGGAGACGGCGACCGCGGTCACGCGCACGTCGGTCAGGGACACCGACTGGGCCTGCTGGCCGGGGAGGTCGGGGTCGAAGAGCCGCGCGTCCCGGTCCCCGGGGCGGATCGGCCCCTTGGTGATGGCTCCCTGCGCGACGCCGATGTCGAGGCCCCTGAAGTTCGCCTGCCCGGCGGACTGGGAAGTCACGTCGAGGAACAGGTTCGACGCCTCGATGGGCCGTTCGTCGCCGCCGGTGAGCCGCAGTGTCTGCGGCCCCAGCACCGGGATGTCGATCACCACGGACTGGCACAGCCCGCTCAGCGCCGCATGGCGGGCTCCGGTGACCAGCACGGGCACGGGTTCGTGCTCCCTGGTCACGTCGACCATGCTGTAGAGGCTGAAGCCGCTGGCGGTCAGCTTGTCCGCGGTGATCTGGAACTTCTCGCCGGAGATGAAGAACGACGCGGCGAGTACGCCCTGCGCCGTGGCGATGCCGAGCGCCGTACAGGCGGCGACGCCAGGGACCAGGACGGCCGCGAAGCGCCTCCAACGGGTCCTGCCCACGCGGTGCGCCATCCGGTCTCCTTCGGTCGTCAAGCGGCCCCACCCGTGCCCGATACGGCAGATGATGTCCCGTTTGCCCGGTGACGGATCTTAGGGTGGTGGAGCCGGCAACCGGCTGCACGTCGGGTCCGCCGGACGGGTGAGGCGACGTTTACTGGGCCCTCCGGGCGACAGTCGCGCACCACCGGCCTGCGGGCCGGACCACGACGGGCGTTGCCTCGTCGAAAATCGCTGTCCTGTTATCTGATCACGGTGATAGACAGCCCCGGTGGAAAAGACTCTGGAGTTCCCCGATCTGCTGCGGCTGATCGATGAGCGGTCGACCGCCTTCCGTGCCGCGGTCGCCTCCGCGCCCAGCCTCGACGTGCAGGTGCCGACCTGCCCCGAGTGGACGCTGTTCGATCTGGCGGAGCACATCGGCGAGGGGCGCCGCGCCTGGGCCGCCACCGTCGCCGCAGGTCCTGCTCCGGCCAAGTCCGCGCCGGAGGGCACCCCGGCCGCGCCTCGGGAGCGCGAGGCCCTGTCGGCCTGGTTGGCCACGTCGACGCAGGAGTTGCTGGCCGCGCTGCGGGAGGCCGGCCCGGACCGCGGTTGCTGGACGTGGTGGGGTGCGTCCCAGTCGCCGCCGACCTGTGGCGCCGTCGCCCGGCACCAGCTCCAGCAGCTCGCGGTGCACACCTACGACGCCCAGGTCACCGTGGGCGCCCCGCAGCCGCTGCCGGACGAGGTGGCACTCGACGGTGTCGACGAGTTCCTGTCCACCTGCGTCGCGACGCCGGCCGCCTGGCCGCACGAGCCCGCCGCCGTCGAGTTCCACGCCACGGAGGGCCACTCCTGGCGCCTTTCGCTCTCCGCCGACGGCGCACGGGCCACTCGTCTTCCCGCGTCCGGCACCTCGCCCGCCACCCCGGCCGACGCCTCCTTCCAGGGCACGGCCGGTGAGCTGGTCCTCGCCCTGTACGGCCGTATTCCGGTGGACTCCCTGAAGGTCGACGGCGACGGACGCATCTTCGACCTGCTTGCGGCCTGGGAGCCGGACGAGTAGGAATCACGGCGGTCACTTCTGGGCGTTGTTGCTGGCGGCCTCGGCGTTCGGGCTGACCAGGCCCCGATGGCGGCCCGCACCGACCGGGCCTCGGCGGTGAGGTCGTGCCCGGCGATCCGCGCCTGGCCGCCATCGGCGGAGATCAGGGTGGACAGGATGTCGACCGCCGTGGTCTTGCCGGCGCCGTTCGGCCCGAGCAGGGAGAAGATCGTGCCCTCCGGGACGGCCAGGTCGACGCCGTCCAGGACGGTCTTGCCGCTGTAGGGCTTGCGCAGCCCGTTCGCCGCGATGGCCAGGTCGGTCATGAGTGCTGCCCCCCTCTTGACCAGTGGCTGCGGATCTACAGGCTGTGGGCGGTGATGTCGCCGTGGGCGGTGGTGGCGCGGATGTCGAGTTCGGCGGTGCCGTCGTTCTTGAGGGCGTTGTTGATGCGGCCGTGGCCGGTGCCGGCGTCCAGGGCGGCCGAGACGCCTGCGGCGGCGGTGACCGAGATGTCCCCGGACTCGGTGCGGAGCACGACCGTGCCGCGCCCGGCCTCGGCGATCCGGATGTCACCGCGTGCGGTGCGGATCTGGGCGGAACCGGCCAGCCGGCCGATCTCGACGTCGCCGTCGATGGCGGTGAGGCGCAGGCTCGCGGCCTCGTCGATCTTGATCTGGTGGTACGCGCCGTCGAAGACGACGTCACCGAGCCGTCCGACACCGCGGAGCTCGGTGCCGGCCGTCTGGCCCTCGACGCGGGAGCCGGCGGGCAGCTGGACGGTGACCTCCACGGCTCCGGAGGGGCCGAAGAGCTGGTTCTTCGCCTCCGGGGCCGCGATCCGCAGGACGCCGTCGCCGTAGGCGACCTCGATCTGCTCGGCCGCCTTCACGTCGCGGCTCTTGGCGGCGTTCGCGGGCCGGATCTCGACCGTGGTGTCGGCCCGGTCGGCGGCGATCAGCTGGACGCGACCGGCGGGGATGTCCAGGACGGCGGAGATCGGGGCGGGAGTGTCGAACTTCTGCATCGTGCTCTCCTGTGCTCGCTCATTGTTTCCGATGACAGAAAAGCTACGTTGCATTCACAGATAAGGCAACAGACTCGTTGCGCGCGATCGACATATGTGCAGTTCAGCACCAAGAAATCGTTGCAACGGTTCTGAATCTAACGCAACAGCCCTCCCCTCATCCGTTGCAATGAGTTGAGCGTGAACGCTATGCTGGCGACACGACACGCCCCGAAGGAGACCGCGATGCCGGGAGGCAGACTCACCCAGCAGGAACGTCAGCAGATCGCGCTGGGACTGGCCGACGGGCTCGCCTACGCGGAGATCGCCAGACGCCTGGACCGCCCGACCTCGACCATCACGCGTGAGGTCATGCGCAACGGCGGCCCCGTCACCTACCGCGCCGACCTGGCCCACCGCGCCACCGAACACCGCGCCCACCGGCGCAGGCAGGCCGCGCCCCGGGACGCGAGCACGCCCCCGCAGGCCCATGGACGCGACGCCGAGGCCGTGCACGCGTACACGGAGACGTTCACCACCCTCTTCATGCAGCAGGGCCTGCCCAAGATGGCGTCCCGGGTGCTGGCCTGCCTCTACACCACCGACGAGGGCAGCCTCACCGCGTCCGCACTCGCCCAGCGCCTCCAGGTCAGCCCGGCGTCCGTCTCCAAAGCGGTCACGCTCCTCGAGGGCCTGAACCTCATCCGCCGGGAACGCGACGAACGCCGCCGCGAGCGCTACGTCGTCGACAACGAACTCTGGTACCAGGGAATGATCACCGCCGCCCGGTCCCACGCCCAGCTCGCCGAGACCGCACGGCAGGGCGTCAGGATCCTCGGCCCCGACACCCCGGCCGCCGTCCGCCTGGAGAACATCGCCCGCTTCGTCGACTTCGTCGGCGAGAGCATGGTCCGCGCGGCGGAGCAGGCCCGCGAGATCCTCTCCACGAAACCCGCAACGACCTCAGAGGGCACTGACTGAGCCACGCTCCCTCATCCGGCCGGATGTCCGGCCCCGGCCGACAGTTCCGCCGCGAATCCGCACAGCCGCCGCCACTGCCCGGCAAGGTCGTGCGGAACCGTGCCGTGCGGTGCCTTGAAGAAGTACGCCAGGTCCGGCAGGAGGCCGAACCGGCCGGCTTCCTGGGCACGGGACACCAGGCGGGCCAGATCGAGGACCAGGGGCGCGGCGAGTGCGGAGTCGAGGCCGGTCCAGGTGAACTCCAGCCGCATCCGCGCGCCCAGGAAGCCGGTGAAGGTCACCAGGTCCCACGCGGTCTTGGCGTCGCCGAGGACGGGCACCTCGTCGATGCGCACATGGCCCTCGGGCAGATAGCCCAGGGTCTCCCGCAGGACGTGCGTCTTGCTCGCGGCCTTGGCGGCACCCGCTCCGGGATCCGCCAGGGTGGCGCCGTCTCCGCCGCCCAGCAGGTTGACGGACGACCAGGAACTGACGGCCAGGTTCCGGCAGGCGAACATCGGGGCGAGGACGCTCTTCACCAGTGTCTCGCCCGTCTTGCCGTCCTGGCCGGCGTAGGGCACGCGCCGGCGCTCGGCGAGCTGGGCCAGTGCCGGCAGCCGTGCCCCGGTCGAGGGCGTGAAGTCGACGTAGCCGCAGCCGGCGAGCATCGCGGCCCAGGCGTACTGCGAACTGGGCGGCAGTACGTCCGCCGCCCCCGCGGCCAGCGCGGCCTCGGTCTCGTGGAGGCTCGCGTGCGCCGGGTGGGCCGGCGCGGCGGGTTCGCTGGACGCGACGTGGACCACGACCGTGCGGGCCAGGCCGTGGTGCGCCGCGAACGCGGCGAGGTCCTCGGCGATGCGCTCGATGTTCCGCCCGGGGTGCGGGTCCGTCGGGGCCGGCCGCAGCGCGGCTTCCGCCCGGTCCAGGTCCCGCGCCACCGCCGTCACCAGCCGTCGCGGCAGGACGTCCTGGTCCGCGAGTTCCTCCGCCTTCTTGGTCCAGGGGACCTCGGTGAGGTCGTGGCCCCCGAAGACGAGATCCGCCACGGCGGGCAGGCCGGCGCCGGCGAACGGCGGCAGCTCCGTCACCATGCCCGTGCCCGCCGCGAGTCCGGCTCTCAGCGCCTGCGCGCCGACGACGGCCGTCGTCGCCACGGATCCGCGCGCCCCGACCAGCCAGACCCCGACACGGCCACCGGCCGTCGCACTCGTTTGTGACATCAGCGTTCTTCCTCGCAGCTCACGGAATTGCCCAGCCGTGGGAAGGCTAGAGGTGCGGACCGGACGAATTCCGTCGGGCGGCTGCCGTGCGCGCCGATTTCTGCGCCGCCCGAGTGAGGAGAAACCGTTTCTTCATTCGACGGGTGACGTCGCAGCGGGTCGGCGTGACCGCCCCGCCCATAAGCTCCGGCACATATTCGTCATCCCGCGCGAAGGGGCGTAGATGGTAGGAGATCTGTCCGCTGTCCAACGTGATGCGGAGGAGAAGGCCGCAGCGGCGATGGAGCGGGACACGGCACATCCGAACATCACCTTCGAAGTCGGTGCCGAGAAGGCCGATGCGGTGGCTGAACTGCTGGCTCAGAACAAGGCGATCGACGTCACCGTGGTGAACACGGTAACCCAGGAGGTCGCCGCCGCCGGTGTTCTCCTGCCCGGCACGACGGCCGGTTCGTCCACAGCGCGCGAAGGGCGGTTCCAGGAATGAGCGTCCTCTCGGTCCCCCGGATGTATTTCCAGGGCGTGGCGGCCTGGCATCCGGCCACCATGAACAACAATGACCACTGGTCCATCTACGACTATGTGAACGCCGATCTGGACTGGGAATTCTTCCGGAAGAATCCCGACACGCAGCACTTCACCCGCGAGAACATCCGTACCGAGTTCCCCAAGTGGGCCCGTACGCTCCGCGAGTTCGAAGTGAAGGACGGCAAGGGAAAACTTCTGGGAAGGGTGCAGGAACCGCCCGCCCGATGGGACTACTACGGCGGCATGGAGTGGGCGTTCCATTCCCGGGACGCCGCGACCCACATCACCGGGACGCAGACCGGACTCGGCGGGCCGGTGCAGGGCGACGGACTGGTCGGTGCCGTCGTCGACATGGTCGGCGACCCCTTTCCCGGCAGGTCCTTCCCGACACCGGCGCGGATGACGGACACCAACCCCAACAGCTTCTGGAGCAGCAACTTCTACGCGCAGCGGTTCCAGATCGGCACGCAGACCGCCCCCGAGCGGTATCTCTCGGGGCCGGTGGAACCCGGGACGTACATGAGCTCCCGCTGGGTGAACTTCCAGCGCAACCTCAACCGGGACGGCAAGCTGCAGGTCGCGGGAATCGCGAGCACGCTCCTCCAGGTGTGCCTGCCCAAGCAGGCCGAGGGCGATCCGCTGCGCATCAACGCGGACGGGTCCGGCATCCTGTCCCGGTTCCAGGAAGAGCTGGAGCGGCCGAGTGTCCGCGGCCTCATGGTCCGCTGCACGGCCTACCTCACCCGGTACTTCACCCTGCCCGAGTTCGCGGACTGCTACGACCCCAACCCCTATCTGTGGACCACCCGGCAGTTCGCCCGGCTGGTCCAGCTGTGGAACGACGACCTGGCGTCCGGGCGGGCACCGACGCAGAACCCGGCGGTCTCCCGGCTGGTCGGCACGGTGGGGCTGTGGACCGGTGACGACCCGTGGGTCACCGCCCCGGGCGGCCGTCATCTGGTGCCCAAGGACACGTTCACGCCCGGCGGCGGGACCCGGCCCGTGGTGCTGGGGCCGGCGGCGGTCGAGACGCATCTCGCCGACCACAGGCGGTACGCCACGATCGACCTCGGCAGCACCGTCCCCGAGATCGACAGCTCGGGGAAGAAGGAGGACCTGGGCACACTGCGCCTGATGCTGCGCACCGACCGGAACGGGCTCGTCCCGGTCGCCGAGATCGAACGCTCCGGGTACGACCAGCAGGCCTACGAGCGCAGCGCCGGCATCGTCGACGTCGAGATCCCCGACACCATCGCGAACGAGGACCTCGCCAAGGGCGCGCTCGAAGTCCACCGCGCGGTCGACGGCAAGACCCTGCTCCGGGAGCGGGAGTACACCGTCGAGACGGACGACCGCAGCCTGTACGTGGACCAGCCGTCGGACGGGAACCCCGTCAAGACGGTGATCCAGGTGCAGGTCCGGCGGAAGGGCGAGGTGCCCGACAACTCCCTCGGCCTGACCGCCGTGGAGTACCGTCCCGAGCCGAAGCCTCCGGCGCCGAACGCCGAGGGCCTGGTCCGGGTGGACCAGGCCGACGACGCCGTCTTCCTGCCCGCCCCGGTCACCGTCACGGTCGAAAAGGGCCTCGGGCACCTGGAACTCCCCCCGCCGGCCCGGCCCGGCTTCGCCGTCATCGCCTTCTTCGCCCCGGGAGAGCAGGCCCCGAAGGAACTCGGCCCGGTCGCGTTCGACGCGATGACCGTGTGCTGGGCCTCCTACACCAACGTGCGGGCGCTGCCCTTCGACAACCTCCTCCCCGCCGAGTTCCGGAGCAGGTGGAGGAGCACGGCGTCGGGCAGCCGCGAGGCCGCCAGGGACGAGGCGTGGAAGTACCTCTACGAGAAGGTGCTGTGCCCCTACGACGTGATCTACCCGTCGATGAAGTACGTCGCCCATCTGGACCTGGGGGACCGCGCGAGCGTCGACGAGAACATCGAGCTGATCGTCGAACTCGCCGACCGGACACTCCTGGAGTCGAACTCCACGCTGTACATGCCGGTCTCGCGTGAGCTGTCCGAAGGAAAGCGCCAGGTGCTGGAGATGTACCGGCACCTGGTCCGAAGCAACTGGGCCCCGGACGCATTGGACGAGGAATGAACGACCAGAACCGGACCGCTGACGGCGACGAGAACGTCGGCAAGGTGCACGGCAGCCACCTCGTCGCCGCGGGCGTGGCCTCCGGTCGCCGGCTGCTCCAGGGCGTCGACGACTTCGTGCTCAACCTCACCGCGTTCGACCGCCAGGCCAGGGTGGGCCTGCGGGCCGAGGTGGTCACCGTCACCCAGAAGATCTACCTCGACTACGTCGCCTCCCAGGTGATGGCCTGGACGCCGGAGGAGATCAAGGCGCTGCGCGGCATCGTCGCCGAGATCGACGCTCTCCTCGCGAAGCGCTGGAACTTCCGCCTGCCGTCGCCGGTCCACCTGGTGAAGACCACCGGCCAGGAGGAAGGCCGGGCGGCGTACACGCGGTCCGACGACACCATCGTGCTGCCCGCCGGGAAGGTGGACACCATCCTGGCCGCCGACTCGGGCGGCGACCCGCTCTTCCCCCGGAAGAACACGACCCCCCTCCGCGATGTGCTCATCCATGAGCTGTTCCACCTGGTGAGCAAGAACAACGACCGCAAGCGGGAGGCGCTGTACCGGAGGATCCACCACGCGGAGACCGGCGTCCCCGTCGAGCTGCCCGACGTCCCGTGGCCGACCGCGGAATCCGACACCCGGATGCCGGACCTGAAGATCACCAACCCGGACACCCCGCTGCTGGACGTGTACGTCGAGCTGACGGTGCCCTCCGACCCCCGGGACCCGGCCTCCCCGCCGGTCACGCGCCAGCTGCTGCCGGTGCTCATGGCGGACGGGCCGTACCGGGGCGGAAGCTTCTTCGACTACCTGACCTGGTACTTCATGGCCGTACGGCAGGAGAGCTCCGGCTGGGTCGCCGTGCTGGGACCGGACGGGCGGCCCCTGATGTACAAGGTCGAGCGGGACAGCGAGTTGTGGAACCAGTACCTGGAGAAGGTGGGGCGCAACACGATGTCGGAGCTCTTCCATCCGGAAGAGGTCATCGCCCAGAACTTCGTCTTCTCGGCCCTGCTGCCCTCCTCGGACCTGCTGACCGACATCAGCGGCATCCTCGCCGAAGGAACGTGACATGCCCCAAGACGTCCCGGAACTCCCTGACATCCACACCCTCCAGCAGCTGCGTGCCAAGCTCCAGGACGCGATCGCGATCGAGTTCGCCACCATCCCGCCGTACCTGACGGGCTGGTGGACGATCCCGAAGAACGAGCAGAGCGCGTACGTCTGCACGAGCATCCAGAAGATCGCGATCGCCGAGATGCGGCACCTGGCCATCGTCGCCAACCTGCTCATCGCCGTCGGCGGTCAGCCCGACGTCCGTGCCGCCGCCCCCGTGTACCCCTGCCGCATCCCGAACCGCGACGATCCGAAGAAGGCGAGCGACAAGCTGGTCCGGCTGCTGCCGTTCGGGGAGGACTTCATCCGGCTCGGGCTGTTCATCGAACAGCCCGACCCGCTGCCCTGCGAGGACATCCCGCTGATCGAGGGGGAGATCTCCGTGGCCGTGGGCCTGGTCGACGAGGTCGGTGAGGGCCACCCGATGCTCGCCGCCGGGTACCCGTCCCTCGGCAGGTTCTACGAGGCTCTCGCGCAGGGGCTGCAGTGGCTGGTGGTGAACTACGGGGCGGACTACGTCTTCCCCAACGGCGGTTCCCGGGAGCGGCAGTACATCCACTTCGGCGGCCAGGAGGACATCAGCATCACCGACCCGAAGAAGGCGGCGAACCTCCTTGAGGACATCATCACGGAGGGCGAGGGATCGTCGTGGACGATCTGGGACGAGAACGGCGACCTCTCCCACTACTTCTCCTTCGCGGAGATGTGGCTCAAGGCCCGCTACGAGTACGGCGACCTGCCGTGCCTGCCCAGCGGGGACCCGGTCGACTGGCCGTCCGACGTGGCCGACATCCCCGCGGACCCGAAGATGGAGCAGTATCGCGGCGACCGTACGGCATGGAGCCTCGCCCACACCTTCAACCGGCTCTACGGTCGGATGGTCGACAACCTCCACATCGGCTTCAGCGGACACCCCGCGCAGGTCGATGCCGCGATCGGGCTGATGAACCAGCTCGAGGAGAGTGCCCGCCGGGTCCTGGACCACACCCTGACCGCGGGCCCCGGCGAGGGCAGGCAGGCCACCCCGACCTTCGAACTGCCCTCCGGCTACCCGCCGTTGCCCGGTGAGTGACGGGTGCTCGACCAGCACCGGCGGCCCCTCCGCGGCTCGCGGGGCGGGCCGCCCCTCCCCTCGTCGCGGTGGCGCGCGGTCGCGGAACTCGTCCGCGCGCCGGCCGCGCTGACCGTCCCGGGCGACAGCCTGGCCGGCGCCGTCGCGGCCGGGCGGCCGTTCGGGGCCCGGACGCCGCTGCTCGGCGCCGCCTCGGTCTGCCTGTACTGGGCCGGGATGGCGCTCAACGACTTCGCCGACCGGGATGCCGACGCCCGGGAGCGCCCCGAGCGGCCCATCCCGTCCGGCCGCGTCCGCCCCGGCTTCGCCCTCGGACTGGCCGCCGGTCTCACCGGCGCGGGCCTGGCACTGGCCGCGGCGGCCGGCGGGGGCCGGGCGCTGCGGGTGGCGGTGCCGCTGGCGGCCACCGTGTGGGCGTACGACCTCCGGGTCAAGCGGCACCCCGTGGCCGGGCCGGTCACCATGGCCGCCGCGCGCGGCCTGGACGTGCTGCTGGGCGCCGGACCCGGCCGGCTGCGCGCCGCGGCCCCGGCCGCCGGGATCGTCGCCGGCCACACCCTCGTCGTCAGCGCGCTCGGCCGCCACGAGACCACCGGGGCGGGCCCCCGGCTGCTCGGGCCCACGCTCTGCGCCACCGCCGTGACGGCCGGGCTGGCCGCCCGCGCCGCGTGGCGCCGGGACGCCGTGCCCCGTGCCGGGGAGCTGCGGCGCCGGGCCGTCGTACTGACCGCGCTCGGGTCGTACGCCGTGCCCTTCGCCGGTCGCCAGCTCGCCGCGTTCTCCGGCCGGCCGCAGTGCCTGCGCCGGGCCGTCTCCGCGGGCGTCGCGGGCATGCTGCCGCTCCAGGCGGCGTGCCTGGCGCGGTCGGGGGCGCCGGCGGCCGGGGCCGCCCTGCTCCTGGGCCACGGGACGGCCCGCCATCTGTTCCGGAAGGTCACCCCCGCATGACTCCCACCCCCTCCTCGTCCCCGCGGTTCGGCTACGGGACCAACGGATTCGCCGGCCACCGCCTGGAGGACGCCGTGGCCGTCCTCGCCGACCTCGGCTACCAGGGCGTGGCCCTGACGCTGGACCACTGCCACCTCGACCCGTTCGCCCCGCACCTGGCCCGGCGCACCGCCGCGCTGGCCCGCCGGCTGCACGGGGCGGGGCTGGCCGTCGTCGTGGAGACCGGCGCCCGCTACCTGCTGGACCCGCGCCGCAAACACGCCCCGACCCTGCTGGACGACGCGCCCGGCGCCCGGCTGGAGTACCTGGGTCTGGCCATGCGCGTCGCCGCCGACCTCGGTGCGGAGGCGGTGTCGCTGTGGAGCGGTACGCGCCCCGCCGGGCTGACTCCCGAGGCCGCCTGGGACCGGCTGTGCCGCGGCTGCTCGTGGGCCGTCGAGGAGGCGGAACGGCACGGCGTCGTCCTCGGCTTCGAGCCCGAGCCGGGCATGCTGGTGGACACCCTGGACGCCTACGACCGGCTCAGCCGCCGGCTCGGCGACCCGCCGCACCTCGGGCTCACCCTCGACATCGGCCACTGCCGCTGCCTGGAGGACGCGCCCGTGCCCGACTGCGTCCGGCGGGCCGGGCCGCGCCTGGTCAACGTGCAGATCGAGGACATGCGGCGCGGTGTGCACGAGCACCTGGAGTTCGGTGCGGGCGAGATCGACTTCCCGCCGGTGCTGGACGCGCTGACCGAGGCCGGCTACCGGGGCCTGGTCAGCGTGGAGCTGCCCCGGCACAGCCACGACGCGCCCGGTCTGGCCGCCCGGTCACTGGCGTTCCTGCGAGCCGCTTGCGCCGCCGTGCCCGCGGGGCCGGCCCGGTGAGCGCGCCCGATGCGCCCGACGGCTTCGGCAACGCCGCGACCCCCACCCTGACGGAGCTGTACACGGCGGTGGCCCGGCAGGCCGGCGCCGGCGCGATGGCCTGGCTGGCGGCGGCCGTCGCGGAAGTGACCGACACTCCGTCCGCCCTCCCCCGGCGCTTCGCCGAGGCCGGCCGGCACTGCGGCCGAGCGGTACTGCTCCGCAACGCCGCCCCACCCCCCGACCCGCCCGCGGGCCCGGTCCCGTTCCCTGACCGCCCCGCGGGCGCCACGCCACTCCGCGCCCAGCCCCCGCGCGCCGTGCCGGACGTCTGTTTGTTCTGGACCGTGGATGACGCGGTCCGGGCCTTGTTGCTGGCGGCGCTCTCCGTGCCGGCCGTCGTGCCGACCGAGCGGGTTGCCGAGCTGTACCACCGGGGGGACGCCGCCGAGCGGCGCGGTGTGCTGCGCTCCCTGTCGGTGATCGACACGGCGCACCACGCGCTGCCGCTCACGGCCGACGCGCTGCGGACCAACGACCCCCGGCTGATCGCCGCCGCCCTCGGCCCGTACGGCGCCCGGTGGCTGGACGGCGCGGCCTGGCGGCAGGCGGTCATGAAGTGCCTGCACTGCGCGATCCCGCTGCGGGCCGTGGCCGGCCTGTCCGCCCGCTACGACGCCGAACTCGCCCGCATGGCCCGGTACCACGCCCGGGAGCTGGCCTCGGCGGGCCGCCCGCTCCCCGCCGACCTGCCCCTGCTCCTCGCCCTCCCCTCACCCCCCACAGGGACCCCGTGCGCATCTTCGACCCCCACATCCATCTGACCTCCCGCACCACCGACGACTACGAGGCCATGCACGCCGCGGGCGTCCGCGCCGCCGTGGAACCCGCGTTCTGGCTCGGCCAGCCACGCACCGGCGTCGGGTCCTTCGCCGACTACTTCGACTCCCTGATCGGCTGGGAGCCGTTCCGCGCCGCCCAGCACGGCATCCGGCACCACTGCGCGCTGGCGCTCAACCCCAAGGAGGCCAACGATCCGCGCTGCACCGGAGTCCTCGACCTGCTGCCGCGCTACCTCGCCAAGGATTCCGTGGTCGCCGTGGGGGAAGTGGGCTACGACTCGCTCACACCCCAGGAGGACGAGGCCCTCGCGGCCCAGCTGGCACTCGCCGCCGAATTCGGCCTGCCCGTCCTCGTCCACACCCCGCACCGGGACAAGCTGACCGGCACCCGGCGCACGCTCGACGTCCTGCGCGAGTCCGGTCTCCCCCCGGAGCGGGTCCTCATCGACCACCTCAACGAGGAGACCGTCGGCGAGGTCGCCGGCACGGGCTGCTGGATGGGGTTCTCCGTCTACCCGTACACGAAGCTCGATCCCGCGCGCACCGCACGGATCCTCGCGCACCACGGCGTCGAGCGCATGCTGGTCAACTCGGCGGCCGACTGGGGGCGCAGCGACCCGCTGAGCACCGTGCGCACCGCCGAGGCCATGCGCGCCGCCGGCTTCGACGAGGACCGGATCGAGCGGGTCTTCTGGGACAACCCGGTGGCCTTCTACAGCCAGAGCGGAAAGTTGGAGACGGACATTTCGGTTCCGGGGGGTCCGCGGGCGGCCGGTCAGCCGGTCCCCGCCGCCACCTACCTCGGCAACTCCCTGGCCCGCGGCGGCTGACGCCCGCCTGCCGACCCCGCGGACGACCGGAAGAAGGACGCCAGCACCATGCGCCTGCGCCACCCCGACGGAACCATCCTCCATCTCGCCCACTGCACCAACGTCCACCCCGCCGAGGACCTCGCCGGGGTGCTGCGCCAGCTCGACACCTGTGCCGAGCCCGTCCGTGCGCGGCTCGGCACCGACCGGCTCGGTCTCGGCCTGTGGCTGGCCCGGGAGGTGTCCCGGGAGCTGGCCGCCGACCGGGGCGCCACCGACCGGCTGCGCCGCGAACTGACCGCGCGCGGCCTGGAGACCGTCACCCTCAACGGCTTCCCCTACCGCGGTTTCCACGAGCCCGTCGTCAAGAAGGCCGTCTACCGGCCCGACTGGACCGACCCCGAGCGGCTCGCCCACACCCTCGACCTGGCCCGTGTCCTCGCCGCGCTGCTGCCCGACGACGCGGCACGCGGCAGCATCTCCACCCTGCCCCTGGGCTGGCGTACGCCGTGGTCGGCACGGCACCACGACGCGGCGCTGCGCCATCTCGACCGGCTGGCCGAGGGGCTGGGCAAGCTCGCCGTGGAGACCGGGCGGGAGATCCGCGTGGGCCTGGAGCCCGAACCGGGGTGCGCCGTGGCCACCACCGCCGACGCCTGCGCCCGCCTGGGCGGCCGTATCGACCCCCGCCATCTGGGGGTGTGTCTGGACGCCTGTCACTTGGCCGTCGACTTCGAGGAGCCCGGCCCGGCGCTGCGCCGCCTGGCCGAGGCGGGGCTCCCCGTCGTCAAGGCCCAGCTCTCCGCCGCCCTCGAAGCCGGGGAGCCGGCGCGGGCCGAGGTGCGGCGGGCGCTGGCGGCGTTCGCCGAGCCCCGCTTCCTCCACCAGACCCGGGCGGCCGGGGCCGGACCCGCGCCGCACGGCTGGGACGACCTCCCCCTCGCCCTCCGGGACACCGGCACGGCGTACGACCCGGCGGGGCCCTGGCGCGTGCACTTCCACATCCCGGTGCACGCCGACCCCGTACCGCCCCTGTCCTCGACCCGGCCGGTGCTCGACCGGACCATCCGGGAGCTGGTGGCCGGCCCGCGCGCCGTCACCGATCACCTGGAGGTCGAGACCTACACCTGGTCGGTGCTGCCTCCCGCCGGCCGCCCGGCCGACGCCGACGGCCTGGCCGACGGCATCGCAGCCGAACTGGCCTGGACCCGCGACCGGCTCGTCGCCGCCGGACTGGAGGCCCTCGCGTGAGCCGTGCCAGGCCCCTGCTGGTCCTGAACGTCGCCGCCCTCACCCCGCGCCTGCTGCGCCACATGCCCCGGCTGCGGAGCCTCGCCGACGGCGGACGCCCGGCCTCCCTCACCCCCGTCTTCCCGGCCGTGACCTGCACCGTCCAGTCCAGTCTGCTCACCGGGCTGTACCCCCGCGACCACGGGATCGTCGGCAATGGCTGGTACTTCCGCGAGCTGGGCGAGGTCCTGCTGTGGCGCCAGCACAACCGGCTGGTGCGCGGCGAGAAGGTCTGGGAGACGGCCCGCCGCCGCTTCCCCGGTCACCGCACCGCCAACATCTGCTGGTGGTACGCGATGGGCGCGGGCACCGACATCACCGTCACCCCGCGGCCCGTCTACCACGCCGACGGCCGCAAGTCCCCCGACTGCTACACCGTGCCCGCCGGTCTGCGCGACGAACTCACCCGGCGCCTCGGGCCGTTCCCGCTCTTCCACTACTGGGGGCCGGCCGCCTCCCTCGCCTCCACCCGGTGGATCGTCCGCGCCACCCGGCACGTCCTGCGCACGGCCGCCCCCGACCTCACCCTGGCCTATCTGCCGCACCTCGACTACGACCTGCAGCGCCACGGCCCCCACGGCGACGAGGCCCGGGCCGCCGCCGCGGAACTGGACGCCGCCGTCACCCCTTTGCTGGACTTCGCCCAGGAGCGCGGCATCACCGTCGTCGCGCTCTCCGAGTACGGCATCACCGCCGTCGACCGCCCCGTGCACCTCAACCGCGCCCTGCGCGAGGCCGGACTGCTCTCGGTCCACACCCAGGCCGGCATGGAGTACCTCGACCCGGTCACCTCCCGTGCCTTCGCCGTCGCCGACCACCAGGTGGCCCACCTGCACGTCCGGGACCCCGCGGACGTGCCGCACGTGCGGAACCTGGTGGCGGCGCTGCCCGGCGTCGCCCGCGTCCTGGACGAGGCCGGCAAGGCCGAACTCGCCGTCGACCACGCCCGGTCCGGTGAGCTGGTCGCCGTCGCGGACAGCCGTTCCTGGTTCACGTACTACTACTGGCTCGACGACGCCCGCGCACCGGACTTCGCCCGCTGCGTGGACATCCACCGCAAGCCCGGCTACGACCCGGCGGAACTCTTCATGGACCCCGCCGACCCGCTCATCAGGCTGAAGGCCGCCGGTGCCCTGCTCCGCACGCGCCTCGGCCTGCGCGCCACCCTCGCCGTGGTCCCGCTGGACGCCACGTGCGTACGCGGCAGCCATGGCCGGCTTCCCGACGACCCCGAGGACGGCCCCGTCCTGCTCTGCTCCGACGCCACGGCCGTGGACGCCCGCGCGGGCCACTTGGCCGTCGACCTCCCCCGCCTGCTGCTCCGCCTCGCGGGACCACCCGGGGACGTGCCGCCTGCTGCATCGGTATGACCGGTGTCACCGGAGCGGGGGACTCAGCGGGCCGTACGTCCGGGACGGGTGTCAGATCACTCGTAGACGACCAGGTGACTCCCTGGTGTCACCACGGCTGGCAGGAGGATCGAGGATGCATCCCACTCTGAAGCGCCTGATAGGCACCGGCGCGGCGGTGGCCGCCTGCGCGGCGGCCCTGCTCGGTCCCGGCGCGGGCAGCGCCGGTGCCGCCGAGCGCGCGCACTGCGACCGCGCCGAACGGGACATGTGGAGCGAGGGGCCCGGCACCGACGTGATCGGCCATCACTGCAGCGTCCCGGACCAGGACCACCGCTGGTACCGGATCGACGTCGACTCCCTCGTGCAGACCTACTACAGGACGGAGTACCTGGACGGAGGAGTGGCACGGAAGAAGACCGTGCACGACGAGACCGTCCGGTGCCTGGGCCATATCGCCGAGAAGGACACGGTGCACTGGTTCGGCTGCGTCCCCGGCTGACGCCCGTCCCCGGCCGCCGCGACCGAGGTCCTCAGGGCCTACGCGGTCAGGGCGCGGCGCAGGACCGTGCCGAGGGCGGCGACCTGCCGTTGCGAGACCTCTGCGGACAGGACCGCCTGTGATCCGTGGAACGTGCCGGGCCACTGGTGCAGTTCGACCGGTACGCCCGACCGGAGCAGGCGCAGCGCGTAGCCGATGCCCTCGTCGCGGAGCGGGTCGAACTCGGCGGTGGCGAGGTAGGCGGGCGGCAGGCCGGACAGGTCGGTGGCGCGGGCCGGGGCGGCGTACGGCGTGGCCGGCCCGGAGCCCAGGTAGTGCCGCCAGATCGCGGAGACCTTGTCGCGGTACAGCCACGGGGTGTCGGTGAAGTTCCGAGCCGACCAGGTGTCCTGCCGGTCGTCGAGCCCCGGCTCGTTGAGCAGCTGGAAGCGGATCGGCGGCCCCTGCCGGTCGCGCGCCAGCAGCGCCAGTGCCGCGGCGAGCCCGGCTCCGGCGCTGTGCCCGCCGACCGCGATCCGCGCCGGGTCGATGCCGAGCCCGGCCGCGTGCTCGTACGCCCAGGCGAGTACGGCGTAGGCGTCGTCCAGGGCGGCCGGGAAGGGGTGCTCGGGGGCCAGCCGGTACTGCACCGAGATCACCACCGCGCCGGAGGCGTCGGCGAGCCGGGTGGCCCACGGGTGCTCGGTGTCCAGGTCGCCGAAGACGAATCCGCCGCCGTGCAGCCAGACGAGGGTGCCCCGGGCCCGGTCCGGGCGGTAGATCCGCACCGGTACGTCCGGGTCGGCGGGGACCGTGCGGTCCTCGATCTCCAGGCGGGAGGTGTCCGGGGCGGGTCTCGCCGCGGCACGCTCGGCATAGTCCTTGCGTGTGCCGGCCACGTCGGTCAGGTCGTCCTTCGGGAACAGCGGGAGAAACGCTTCGAGTTCGGGATCCATGCGGCTCATGGTCACAGCCGCCGCGCCCGCGTTCACCCGCCACCTGTCGGGGATCCGGGGCCGGTGGCGCACCGGCCGTCGCCCCGGCCGTCCGTGGGGCTCAGCGGCCGTCGGGCGCCGTCAGGTGCAGCCACAGTTCCAGCTTGGGCGCCTCCTGGTGGTAGGCGTGCCGGCCCGGGCGCGCCTCCTCGTAGCGCGCGACCAGGTTCCTCGCCGCCCGTACGGTCCAGGCGGGCAGGTCGTGCTCGATGGCCCGCTCCCACGGGTAGGACGACCTGGCGTCGTGCAGCGCGCGCAGCGGCAGCCCGCGGCAGGCCTGCCAGCAGATCAGCTCCGGCGCGTACTCGACAAGGCGCCCGTGGGCCTGGCGGGACTTCTTCGGCACGGCCGCGAGGGCCCGGTGGGCGGAGGTCCACGCCTCGACGGCGCGCATCACGCCGACCGGGGTCATCCGGCCGTGGAAGAGGCTCCGGTAGAGGGGTGAGGCGCACTCCTCCCAGAGCGCTTCCCGTCCTTCCGGGGTGGCGGCCATGTGCGCCGCGACCGGCTGCGGGTCGGCCGACAGGCAGGCGAGCGCGCGGGTCACCTCGGCCATCGAGAAGCGCAGCGCGTGCGGCCCCGTCGTCATGCCCCGGCGCGGGTCGAAGTCGCCCTTCTCCCAGTCGGCCCGCATCAGGCGGCTGATGCTCGGGCAGCGGATCAGGCGGTCCTGGGCCGTGGACACGTTGAGACAGCGGTCCGCGACGTCGTACAGGCGGCGGGCGCGGTCCCGTTCGGCGCCGCAGTAGATCTCCAGCCGGATGACGGAGCGCCGCAGATGCTCCTCCGGCAGGTGGTCCCGCATCCCGGCGATGATCTTCAGGCGCTGCAGGCCGTCGATGCACTCGGGCCCGATGACATGCAGCGTGTCGGCGAACAGCCGCCCGCCGGACCGCACTTCGACCGCCTCGGCGCCCAGCACGACCTGGCCCGCCGCGCCGAAGTCCTCGGGCCGGTCGGCGAGCATCCGGGCCAGTTCGGTGTTCGCCCCGGTCTCGCCGAGGTACCCCCGGCCGGCCCCGAGCCGGCGGGCGGCGTCGGCGGGGGCGGCGAGCCGGGCGAGGTCCGCCGCCGTCACCTCCACGGCCCAGGCACGGGTGAGCTGGGCGACGCGGAGGGGACTGAGGCTGAGAACGGATGCCGTCGAGAGCGTGCCCTCGGCGGACGTGGACATCAGTTTCACGCTACTTCAACGCGCGACACCGCCGGGCGTGACGGTCCGTCACGATCCTGCGGACGGTTCGGTCTTCCCGTGCGGGGACGCGCTGTGGGCCAGCCACTGGGACCAGGTGAGGTTCCAGTCGCCGTAGCCGTTGCCGGCCTCGACCGTGTCCTTGGAGCCGGTGACGCGGATGACGTCGCCGGGGATGACCCGCTGGTAGAAGCGTTCGGCGGTGCCGTCGGTGGCGAGGCCGACACAGCCGTGGGTGACGTTGTCCCGGCCGGCGTAGGTGTTCGCGTTGGGGTTCTGGTGGACGTAGGTGCCGGACGTGGTGACGTGCACGGCCCAGGCGTAGTAGCCGTGGTAGGCGTCGCCGAGGCCGACGGTCCGGGAGTCCATGTACACCTTGGGCTGCTTGTCCATCACGACCATGGTCCCGTTCCAGGTGTCCAGGCCGGGCCGGCCCGCGGTGACCGGGATGCGGGCGGTGGGCCTGCCGTCCTCCCGGACGGTCATCGTGTGACCGCGCACGTCGACGGTCGCGGTCAGGGAGCGGCCGATCGTGAAGTGCCGTACGGCGTGGCTGCCGACGCGCAGCGTGACGCGCGTGCCGGGCTTCCAGTACGCCGGCGGGCGGTAGTCGACGCGCTGGCCGTCGTTCAGGTTGCGGTCCTTGACCCAGCTCCAGGCGCCCTTGGCGGCGGGCTCGGTGCCGACGCCGAGCCAGTGCTCGACCGCCGCCCGCCGGTCCTCGGGGACCGGGCTCGGGAAGGTCACGGATATCGGCATGCCGACGCCGACGGTGGCGCCCTCGCCGACATTGACGCGGGCCTGGGCGAGAGCGGCCGGCTCGGGGACGGCGGGCGCGGTCCGGCCGGGCGCGGCGGAAGGCCGGTGGGCGCCCTCGCCGGCCGGGACGGTGGCGCCGGCAGCGGCCGACGACGAGGTGACGGCCGAGCAGCCGGTCGCCGCGAGGACGAGCGCGCAGGCCGCGGCGAGGGCGCCGAGGACGGTGTGCGGACGGCGGGGACGGCGGGGACGGTGGCTGGTCGAGTCGTGCGTGGACACGGAAGGTTCCCCCCTGGGATGCGTGCGGACATCGTCTGTACGCACGGCGGGAGGCCCGGGTTGCACCCGGCTCCGGGGATTTTCCCGGCGCCGTGACACGGGGGCATGCGGCCTCGAACGCCCCGTAGGATCACTTCTCCAGTACGGGGGACAGGGGCGGGGCCGATGACCGAGGCGGAGTTCGACGCCTTCTACGCGGCTGCCTTCCCCCGTCTGGTGGGGCAGCTGTACGCCTTCACCGGCGATCACGCCGAGGCCCAGGACGTGGTGCAGGAGGCCTTCGTCCGGGCCTGGGACCGGCGGGCGTCCTTCGACGCGGCCGAGGCGCCGGAGGCGTGGATCCGCACGGTCGCCACCCGGCTCGCCGTCAGCCGCTTCCGGCGCGCCCGGCGCTGGCTGGAACTCGTCCGCAAGGACCCGCCGCCGGAGCAGACCCCGGGGCCCGGACCCGAGCATGTCGCCCTGGTCGCCGCGCTGCGCGAACTGCCCGCGGCGCAGCGGCTGGCCGTGGTCCTGTACCACGTGTGCGACCTGAGCGTGGATCAGATCGCCACGGAGACCGGTTCGCCCGTCGGGACGGTCAAGGCACGGCTGGCCCGTGGCCGTGCCGCGCTCGCCCGCCATCTGTCGCCCGAGGAGGCTGAGACCATGACCGGGACGAAGGAGGCCACGCATGCCTCATGACCCGTCGGGCCCGGCCGCGCCCGAGGAGCTGTCCGACCGGCTCACCGAGGCGTTGCGCGAGGTGGCCGCCGAGGGCCGGCGCTCCGCCCCCGCCCCGGGCGCCGTCGTGCGGCGCCGGGCCGTGCTGCGCCGCCGTACCCGCCGGGCCGGGCTGGTCTCCGCGGGGTTCGTCGCCCTGGGCACGGCCGTCCTGGCCGGTACGACCCTGCTGGACCCCGCCGACCGGCCGGCGCCCCCGCCCGCGGCGACCGCCTCCACCACCGCTCCTGCGCCGCCGCCCTCCCTCGCGGACGGCACGGTCCGGGACATCAGGATCGACCTGACCACGCTCCAGCTCCGCGCGGGCGGGCGGACGTTCTCGGTCTCGGCGCCCGGCATGGACCGGCCGTTCCGCGGCGACGCGGTCGCCCGGGTCAGCGAGCGCCTCCGCAGTGCGCGGTTCAGCTCCTCGCCGACCGGTGAGATCGTGCGGCACGACTGGGTGCTGGCCTTCCTCGGCCCCCAACAGCAGACGCACTTCCTCTACGGCACCGACGGCACGGCGGACGTCCCCGGGCGCCGCCCGTCCACGCTGGGCCTGATCGGCCTGCGCACCGCCGACGCCCGCTGGCTGTACGAGCACACCGTCGTCGGCGCGAAGGTCGTGATCACCGGCGACGGGAGCTGACGGGTTCCGTCCGCCGGTCAGCACTTGTCGGCGGGCGCCACGCTCACCGCGTCGCGTTCCCAGGTCAGATGCCGGATCGTCGCGGCGTCCTTGCCGCCGCCCTTGTCCGCCTTGCCTCCTGCGGGTACGACCTTGAGCGTGACCCCGCTGCCGTCGACCGCGAGGAGTTCCCCGCACACCGTCTCCCCCCGGGTGTGCACCCGGACCGTCCGCTCCGGTTCGCCCGGCCCCGGCGCCACCCAGGTGAGGAGGATGCCGGCCGCGGTGGCCAGCACACCGAGCACGGTCGCCCAGCGCGCCCCGCCGATCCGCGAGCCGATCCGGTCCAGCTCCTTCTCCTCCCAGTCCAGCAGCCTGGCGGCATGGGCGTACTTCAGCACGTCGCCGGGCCGGCCATGGGCCGCCGACACGGCGAGGAAGGCGGCGAGGAGCAGCAGGACCAGCCCGGCCGCCATCAGAGCGAAGACCGCGAGCCGGTAGCCGTCGGGGAGTTCGGCGACGTTCTCCCGGCCCTTGAGGACCAGCACCGCGGCCAGCAGCCCGGTGGCGACGGTGAGGAAGTTCCGCCAGCCCTCGGCCTGCGCCTGGGCGATCTGCAGCTGGTTCTCGGCCATCGCGTCCAGCCGCTGCTGGGCGCGTTCGAGTTCCTCCGGCTCGTAGTCCCCCGGTGGCGTCACGATCCGGCGCCGCCCGTGCGGACGGCCGTCCACTTGGCCCCGCAGCCGCCGGTCTCCTGGGTGTCCCCGGGGTGAGGCCGGCGGCACCGGCACCGCATGTACACCCGGTCCGGCACCGGGTCGTCCGCGGAGCCCTTGCCGGGGCCCTTGGCCACCGCGCCGGGCTTGATGTCCCGGAGCGGATGGCGGATCTCGCCGGCGCACTCCGGGCAGCTGCCGGTGATGACGAGCCGGCCGGTGGTGAAGTCCCAGACGAATCCGGTCTGGTCCGGCAGGTACTTGGACTCGTAGTTCTTGGGGTCATGCGACACGTCAGCTCGTCCTCTCGTACGGCGGCAACCGGTATCCGAACAGGGGCGCGTAGTCCTGGAGCCGCGCGCGGACCTCGTCGGTCGTCAGGTCCGTCTCCTCGGCGGCCAGCCCGAGGTGGTCCTCGGTGACCTCACCGGACAGCACGGGTTCCCGCCCGGTGAGCCGGCTGGTGAGCAGGACGACGTCCCGCCAGTCGGGAGTGCGGGCGCAGTCCGGCTCCGGGAAGGGGATGTCCAGCCCGACCACGGTGAACGGCTGGAGCCGGCGGTACGTCTCCCGCAGCCCGTTCCCGAGCCGCCCGGCCGCGACGACCAGGGCGAGCGGGGTGAGGGTCCAGGAGTCCTCCAGGGACGGCTGGAGAAGCGCGTGCTCGGCGGCGATGTCACGCTCCGGAGGATCCTCCGGCGGTGTGAAGTCGGGGGGCACGGGCACGGTGGGGGCGCCCAGGGAGCGGTAGGCGTTCAGTTGGGCGGCGGCGGTGGCGAGGTCGAGGTCGCTTTCGTCCGCGAAGGCCATGAGGCTGCTCAGCGGAATTCTGCTGCGCCACGCTCCGCCGCTGTACAGGGCGCTCCGTACAGAGCGGTCCGGGCTCAGCCCGGCGACGTCCTCGGGGAGGTCCGGCACGTCGAAACCGTAGACGGCCATCTGGCGCCGGACGGTCTCCGCGGTGGCACCGAGGCTCTCGTCGGTGTCCGCGGCGAGCGCCACCAGAGAAGCGGGCGCCACCCGGCCGTCCGCCCCGACGTGCGCCGGCTCGGTGAATCCCCGGCGTCGCCCGGGCACCCGGAAGCCGGACCGCCACAGGGCCCGGGTCCGGGCGGAGAGGGGCTCGGACAGCATGGTCCGGGCCGCGTCGATCGCCCGCCGCTCGACCATGCCCGCGTCCGCCAGCGCCTCGACCGCGGCGATGTGCCGGTCTGCCGAAGCGGTGTCCTTCAGATTCTCCATCGCCCCCAGCAGGGCCCAGGCGGAGATCCGCGATGCGCCGGGGGAGTCCCCGCCGCCGTTCCCGTCCGCGCTGAGCCTCTCCCGCGGAAGCCGTTCGCACCAGGAGGGCGGCCGGAGCGAGGCGAGCGGACCCGGGTCCGCGACCTCGACACCCAGCTGCCCCGCCCATGCGGTGAGCCAGCCCGCCGTGGCCCCCACGGTCTCCTCGCGTCGGGCCGCCAGCCGGACCAGGTGCGTCAGGCCGATGGGCTCCGGCGTGAAGAAGGGCGGCTGCGCGTCCAGGTCACGGCTGAGCGCCACGAGCTGCGCATCGTCCAGGAGGTACGGCAGATCCGGTCCGGCCAGCCGGTAGCCGAGGGGTTCGAAGCGGCGCACGACCGCCTCGATCTCGGCGGGCGGGATCCCCGTCTGCTGCGCCCGGTAGGCGACGTCCACCGGCCGCACCAGCCCGGAGAACGGCGCGGAAGTACTCTGCCGGAAAGGGTTCCCGCTCGACTGGTCGTTCAGCAGGATGCGTCGCTCGCGCGCGTCCACCCGATGGGAGGCGAGCCCCTTGAGGTCCGGCGGCCCGGGAATCGACGGATCGAGCCCTGACAGCTGTTCGAGCAGCTCCGCCAGGGCGCCCAGGCTCACCTTCTCCTCGGACGACAGATGCACCATCGTCCGCCGCACGGCGCTGTGCGCGGCATCGGCATCGTGCCTGAACTTCAGGTTCAGCCTGCCGTACAGCGCTTCGTACAGCCGGGTCGCCAGCCGGCTCGGCACGACGCCGTCCAGGACACGGACGTCCGCCATCTCCGGAACCGGCACACCGGTGATGGCGTACCGGCGCAGCCGACGGGTCACCTCCCGCAGCGAGCGTCCGGTGTCCGCGGCGGCGTGCATCGACTGCAGGAGGGACTCGTCCGGCGTATTCCGGAACAGCACCGCGTCCAAAGGCTCCGGGAGGGCGAAGCCCGCGTGCGCGCCGATCGGCTCCTGGTGACGCTTCACGCCCAGGGCGCCGGCGCGCCAGGCCACGAAGAAGTCCGTGTCGAAGGTGGACAGCACGCTGTGCTGCTTGAGGACGGACTCGTCGACGGGCAGGCAGCCGAGTTCGCGCAGCGAGAACTCCTTCCACTTCTCTACCCAGTCGTCGGGCCGCATCTCGTCCGGGACCGTCACGGACACGTCGTGCTCCATCATCTGGCCGAGGACCTCCAGCGTGAGCCTGGGCCAGGACTCGCTGAGACCCCACAGCCAGTCCAGCGGAAAGGGCCGCCACGCCTTGTGGACCAGCGCCGGGACAGCCTTCCTGAGGTCTTCCTCGACGCGGCGCTCGTCGTACCCGAGCAAACGGTTGCGGTCGACGCTCAGCTCCGGCCGGTGCCTGCCCCGCAGGTTCACCACGTACCCCTCCGGGCGCTCGGCCTCCGAGACCAGCAGCCCGTCCGCCAGCAGCATGCCGTCGCCCTGCACCCACCAGACCCCCTCGGTGGCTTCGATCCGCTCGCTCGGCAGCGAGGAGTCGCCGTACAGCTCGCCCGGCCGCCAGGTCGCCGGGTCACCGTCCAGTTCCGTCGCGGTGACCTCCACCGGACTGCACCACAGGAACTCCCGCAGAGCCTGGATCAGGGAGGGGCGTTGCTCGTCCGTCTCCTCGGGATCGTCATGCAAATACAGCCGGACCCTGGTGCCGCCGCCCGCCAGCTCCCGCTGCTCCCGGCTGAGGTGCATCAGCCCCGACCCGGCGGTGACGCTGGCCCGGTGGCCGTCGAGAGGGCGGTGGCCGTACACGTCGACCGGCCGCGTCACCACCTCCACCTCCTCCGCCAGCATGAAGTAGCTGAACACCCCGATGCCGAACCGGCTGTTCAGTTCCGTGGTGATGCCGCGGCGGCGCCAGCGGCGCATCTCCCGCATGCGGGACGAGGACTGTTCGGAGCGGCGGCCGGCCTGGGCGAAGAGGTCCCGCAGCTCCTCGGCGGTCATGCCGACGCCGTTGTCCTCGCACTGGATGTACATCCGGCCGCTGTCCGCGTCGATGCCCTGGGTGAAGACGATGCCGCACCCGGCGAGCTGCTCCCGCTCGGTCTGGCCGTCGGTCTGCCGGGCACGGTCCGCGTACCGGCGGCGGGCCTGCCGTACCCGGCACGCGTCGAGGGCGTTCTGGTACAGCTCGCGCACCGCCAGCATCCGGTCCCCGTACAGCTGGGTGCCCATGATGAGCGGCTTCACCTCGTCCTCGGCGAGCCGGAACCGGGGCGGCGGCTTGTCGAAGCCCCGGTTCTTGGGCAGCAGGCCTTCCGTCTTGACCAGCTGCGGCAGGCCGAAGAGGAGGTCGCCGTGGCGCAGGGTGCCCTCGCCGCGGCGGGTCGCCTCCGACACCGCCGTGATCCGGGCGGCGAGCCGGTCCAGCGCCGTGAACAGAGCCGCGCTGCCGCACTTGAACGCCAGCAGCCAGCGGGTGGCCGCGGCGGGGTCCCACCCGCCCGCCTCCGCGGACCGGTTGTGCGTGATGGGGCGGAAGCCGTTGTTCGTGGCGATCTCGCCGATGACGCTCTCCGGCCGGACCTGCGTGGGCTCGCGCGGGCCCAGGTGGTCGATGAGCACGCCGTCGAGCATGCGCGGATCGATCGCGAGGAGCCCGGCGAGATGCAGCAGGGTGGCCAGTTCGCGCGGGCGCCAGCTCCACCGCTCCGCCTCCCCGCACAGCTGCGCGCACAGGTCGGTGATCCACTCCTTGCCGTCGGGCGCGACGGCGTCGGCCGGGGTGCCCGTGCCCAGCTGGGAGACGACATGGACGAGGGCACTGCGCAGCACGCCCCGCTCGTAGGCGCCCAGTGTGAGGTCGGCGGCGCTCTCCGCCGCGTCCACCAGCAGGTCGATCGCGTTGCCCAGGCTGTCCAGCTCGGCGTCCCCGCGGCTCTCCCACAGCAGGTCCCAGTCGGCGAGGAAGCGGTGCCGCAGCCAGTACTCGACGCTGCGGGCGTCGGTCTTGTGCCCGCGGCGCAGCAGGGTCCGGCGGGTGGCCTCGATCTGCCGGTGGGCGCGCCGTACGTCGCCCATGTCGCGGTCCAGATGGGCGGCGAAGCTGTCCTCGGGCAGTGCCCGGTCGGCGGCGGTGTCGTCCGGGCCGTCGCCGTGGACGGTGCGGAGCGCGGCCAGGCCGCAGGCCAGCGCGGCCTCGCGGAGGAACGGCGCGCCGAGGAGCACGACGGTCTCGATGAGGCTCAGCCGCGCGCCGGCGGCGTCGACGAGGTGGCCGAGCCGCTCGATCAGCCGTTGCGGGACGAGCGGGTCGTCCCACGGGTCGGGCTCGTCCTGCCGGCTCTTGCGGATGGCTACGGTCTTGGTGACGACCTCCGCGAGGTGCTCCCTGGCCCTGCTGCGCTGGGCGGGCGTGCCCTCGGTCCGGTCCCACAGGCTCGACCCGATGACGGCGTCCGTCCAGGGACCGGAGTCCGGCATGGCGTCGCACAGCGCTACGTCGGCGTGGGCGCCGCCGGTCCCGTCGATGCTCAGCCACCGGGCGACGGCGCCGGGCGGCCTGCTGTACGTGTACTTCTCCGCGATCTCTTCCGCGCGCTGGGTCACGCGCCGGATCACCTGGCCGAACGTGCGGGCCGAGGAGGTCGGAAGCAGGGTCTCGTTCAGGGCCGTGGCGAGGACGCTGCCGGCGCCGGCGTGCCCCAGGGCCTCCTCGCCGGGGGCGCAGGCGCTCAGCACGACGACGTTGTCCCAGGGGCGGCTGGCCTTCATCCCCTCGAAGGCGGCCGGCGGGGTGGTCCCGCTGCTCCGGCAGGCGTCGAAGCAGAGCATCACCGTGGCGCTGGAGTGTAAGGGTGCGAGCAGCTCGTCGGGCACGATCTCGATCAGCTCGCGCGGGCCCAGGGTGCGCTCTCCGTCCTGCCCCCACCGCCCCCGGACGTCACCGGGCACCAGGTAGTCGATCTCGCCGAAGCGGACGCCGTGGCCGGAGAAGTAGACGAGGCCGACGTCGCCGTCCTCGCAGGAGTTCAGGAACCGGCCCAGCTCGTCCAGGATGTTGCCGAGGCCGGTCGACTCCTCGTCGTCGAGCACGGTCACGTGCTCCGGCAGATAGCCGCTGCGCAGCAGGGTGGCGCGCAGGGTCCCGACGTCCTTCGCGGCGAAGGTGAGGCTCGGGAAGTCGTCCCGCAGCTCCGGCACCTGCTCCAGCTGTGGATACGCGGGCACGCCGATCAGCAGAGCCCGCCGTCGTCCGGCGTTCATCGTTCCCGAACCCCCCTCGCGTTGGGGGAGTTGACACCCCATCACGGCATGGAGCGCGATTATCGCAGAAGCGCGTACGGAACGTGGGCGGACCACTGACCGGCGTCACCACCGGCTCCGGCGACCTCAGGAATTCACCGAACTCCCCTACAACCCTGGGGCACGACCGCGGGTCTCCTCTTCGCCACAGACGCGACTGATCCACTGTTCCACGGGAGACACGGACGTGAAGCTTCCCCTGCGCGGCTCCACCGCGCTCGCCGCCCTGTTCCTCGCGGGCCTGACCCCGCCGGTCCTGGCCGGCACGGCCGCCGCGGCCCCCTCCGGGCTGCCCGGCGACTTCAACGGCGACGGCTACCGGGACGTGGCCGTCGCGGCCCCCGCCGCCACCGTGAACGGCAAGTCGTGGGCCGGCCAGGTGGCCGTCGTCTACGGCACCGCGAGCGGTCTGAACCCCGCCAAGCGCCAGCTGATCAGCCAGAACACCGCGGGCGTCCCTGGCGACGCGGAGAAGGACGACGAGTTCGGCGACCAGCTCGCCGCCGCCGACCTCGACCGCGACGGCTACAGCGACCTGGCCGTCGCCGCCCCGCACGAGAAGACGGGCAACGCGGAGGACGCCGGCACGGTGGTCATCCTCTGGGGTTCGAAGAACGGCCTGTCCGGCGGCACGACGGTGAAGAACCCGCAGACCCTCTACGGCAGTTACTTCGGGCTGAGCATCGCCGCGGCCGACTTCACCGGCGACGGCAAGCCCGACCTGGCGATCTCCGCGCAGAGCGACTCGGGCTCCTCCAGCTGGCGGATCCGGCTGATCCGCGGCCCGTTCACCACGTCCGGTACGACGGGCAGGGTCTCCTCGTACACCCCGGGCCCCGACCGTCCGCAGCTCACCGCCGGCCGGGTCAGCGGCGACAGCAAGGCCGACCTGGTGGTCACCGGCCAGAAGCCGAACGGTGACCACCTCGCCACGGCCGTCTACTACAAGGGCACCGCCGACGGCATCAGCAAGGCGGCGAGCCTGCGCACCGCTCAGACGGCCGCGATCGGCGACCTGGACAAGGACGGCTACGGCGACATCGTCCTCGGCAACCCGCTGGACCCGGACCGTGATCCGTCCGGCTCCACCGGCGGCCGGATCCACGTCGTCTACGGCACCTCGTCGGGCCCGAGCGCCACCCGCCGCGTCTCCCTCACCCAGAACACGGCCGGGGTGCCCGACTCCTCCGAAGCGGGGGACGACTTCGGCGAGGCGCTGGCGATCGGCGACTTCGACAAGGACGGCTACGGGGACCTCGCGGTCGGCGCGCCCGGCGAGAGCTTCGGCGACGACTCCCACTACCTGGGGGGCGCCGGCGCGGTCACCCTCCTGCGCGGCTCGGCCTCCGGTCTCACCGCCACGCGCGCGGTGTTCCTGACCCAGGACAGCCCCGGCGTGCCGGGCGCCTCGGAATTCGCTGACGGCTTCGGCAGCGCCCTGCTCGCCTCCGACGTGGGCCACGACGGCCGGGCGGACCTGACGGCCGTCGCCGACAACGAGAACGACCCCGAGGGAGCCCTCTGGCACCTGCCCGGCGCCGCCGGCACGCTGTACTCCACCACGGCGTCCACCACGTTCGGCCCCACGAAGCTCGGCCTGCCGGCGCGCGCGTACACGGCGTTCGGGGCGGACCTGGCGGGCTAGGCCCTACTCCTCGTCGCTGGTCCGCACCGGAGTCGCCCGGCCCGCCTCGGGCAACTGGGCCTGCTGGGCGCGGACGAGCAGGACGTCACCGATGAAGAGGTCGTAGACCAGGATCCCGAGCGTCCCGCCGATCAGCGGCCCGACGATCGGGATCCACCAATAGGCGCTGAACGAGCCGGAGACGCTCCCCGGGAACGCCAGACTGTCCCAGCCCGCGGCGTAGGTGAACAGGCGCGGCCCGAAGTCGCGGGCCGGGTTGATGGCGTAGCCCGCGTTGGCGCCGTAGGACATGCCGATGGCGGCGACGACGAAGCCCACGACCAGCGGCGCGAGGTTGGCCTTCACGGCCTGGTTGCGCAGATCGAGGACGGCGGCGATCAGCATGAGCAGGAAGGCCGTGCCGACGATCTGGTCGATCAGCGGACCCCAGATGCCGCCGTGGAAGTAGGGGGCCGGGAAGGTCGCGAAGATGGAGAACGTGGCGTTCGTGTGCCCGTTCACCTTCGGTCCGGGCACGGTGTGGTCGTAGGAGTTGATCGCGTTGTGGTAGACGAGGTAGACCAGTGCCGCTCCGGTGAGCGCGCCGACGACCTGCGAGAACCAGTACGGCGGGACCTTGGCCCAGGGGAACCCGCGGCGTACGGCCATGGCCAGGGTCACCGCCGGGTTGAGGTGGGCGCCGCTGACGCCGCCGGCCACGTACACGCCGAACACGACGGCCATCGCCCAGCCCCAGGTGATGAGCAGCCAGTCGCCGGCCGCGAGGAAGATCGTGGTGGTGGTGGCGGCCCGGCCGGAACCGGGCAGCGCGGCGACCGCCATCGCGACGACACCGCAGCCGAAGGAGATGAGGACGAAGGTCCCGAGGAACTCCGCGAGGCACTCGCCCAGCAGCCCGCCCCGGCTTCTGAGGCGGGACGGCTTGACGAGCGCGGGGATTTCTACAGCCATGGAGGCCCCCTTGAAGAGAGCAATGCGGCCAATGTCACCATATTGGCCCACAAATCCACTCTCCGCAGGGTGACCGTCCCCCAGGCCCGCTCAGCCCCGCACATACCGCCCCGGGCGGGCGCGCCTTCGGCGGGTCAGCTGTCCAGGTCGTCGGCGTAGTGCCGGAAGCCGTGCCGGTCCCGGTGCATGGCCCACAGGGTCTCGGCGAGCACGTCCGGGTCCTTGCGCGCGTGCCCCGCCGTGATGGCGCCCGGAATCACCAGCTGCGCGACATGGATGCCCTCCGGCGCGAGACGGTCGTGCAGCAGATGGCCGTACGCGCTCTCCGCGGCGAAGGCGATGGACGTCCCGGCCCGCTCGGGGTGCGGTACGGCGGCGGACCCGCCGTTGACGAACAGGATGGTGCCGCGCCCGAGCCGGCGCATCCCCGGCAGCACCTGCTGCACGGCGGCCACCGGCCCGTACACGGAGAACTCGATCGGCCCCACCAGATCCCGGTGCCCGGTGTCCAGCACGGGCCGCATGAAGTCCCGGTGCGGCACCGGGCTGTACTGCAGCACCTCGATGGTCCCGAGGGCCTCGGCGAGGTCGCGCAGCGCCACGGCCAGCTCCTCCGGCCGGCGCACGTCGGCGGCGAACCCGCGCCCGGTGATCCCGTCACCGGCGAGCCGGTCCAGGATGACGTCCAGCCGGCCCCGGTCCCGGGCGACCAGCCCGACGCCGAACCCCTCCCGCCCGAAGCGCCGCGCGACGGCGGCCCCGAGCCCCGGTCCGGCTCCCACGATGGCGACACTGGTCATGCCCACCATCCGTACCGCACCGGCAGCCGCCTCACACCGGCTACGACAGCCCCGGCGCCGGTGTCGCGACCACCGCGGCGGGCGCGGCCCACCCCTCGCGGATGCGTTCCACCTGCGCGCGGGTGACAGCCCGTACCGCGAACACGCCGGCGACGGCGGCCCCGATGACGGCCGCGTCACTCGCGAGCAGCGGCCACACCTCGGTGTAGGCGCGGGCGATGATCTCGTCGGTGGAGTCGCGGTACACGATCCCCACCCCGCTGAGCATGCCGATCAGCCACAGCACCCACCACACCTCGACACAGACGGGCACCTTCCGCCCCGGCGCCGTACGCCGGAACGCGTCCACGACGATCCCCCGCGGGAACCACAGGTTGACGACCGGGACGAGCCACCCCGCGTACACCCAGATCCCCGCGTACCTGGGTTCCTGACCCGACAGCGCACGCGCGGTGTCCCGCACCCGCCCCAGCCAGGAGAGGAAGAGCAGGGCGCAGAGCACGACGGCAACGCCGGTGAGGGAGGTCACCAGGTGGTACGAGTCCTCCAGCGCGTTGAGCGGCCGGTGCACCCCGTCCCCCTGGTCCGGCGGCCCCGACGCCGGCTCTCCGGCCAGCGCCAGCCGTACCTCCCACGCCCCTCGCACGGCCCACGCGAGCCCCGCGAGCAGCAGCCCCCCGGCGGCCAGCCGCCCCGCCCTCTGAACGTCCCTCTGTTCGGTCACGGTCCCATACTGACTCACCCGGACGGCCCCGCCGGCCTGGTCAGGCCATCCAGAAGAAGACCGCCGTCATCCGCTTCTCCTCCAGCGTGCGGCCGGTGTAGCCGGTCGCGCTGTGCACCAGGTTGGCGTGGTAGAGGAGCAGACGGTTGTACTTGTGCGGGACGCGGACGTCCTCCTCGAAGTGGTCCGCGGGGACGTACCGCGTGCCGAGGGCCTCGACGAGGTTGTTGTGCGGGGCCTGGACGATGTTGCCGCCGAGCCGGCCGCCGGGCAGGGACTGCCGGTAGAAGGCGGTGCCGCAGTCCTTGGGGGCGGCGGGGTTGAGGTAGAGCACGGCCGCGTACCGGCACAGGGCGCGCGAGTCGGTGTGCGGGCGGGGCTCGCTCTCGCCCTCGCCGACCACCTGGACGCAGTTGTGGTTGAGGGTGCCGCCGCCGGGCGTCTGCTGCACCCAGAGTTCCTTCGCCCCGGTGGCCTGCTTCACCAGCCGTTCCACGCGGGCGAGTTCGGATGGTTCGAGGCCGGGCATGGTCCGCAGTCCGGGCCAGGTCTCCGTGGTGTACGGGTACCCCTGGACCCAGTCGTCCTTGGCCAGGCAGCGCTCCCGTACGGCGTCCACGTCGGGCAGGACGTCGTCCAGCACCCAGAAGTCGCGGCCCTTGGTGGGCTTGCGGTAGGGCAGGACGGGGAGCGCGGCGGGGGTGCGGGGCGGCGGCTGTGGGGGCATGCGGCGAATCTAGGTCCGCGTGCGCCCCGCCTTCTCCCGTCCCATGGTCAACCTTTCGGCAACCGTGTGCCATGGACACCAACGGATGGCAATCACCGTACGGGCGGCGCCATACACATTCTTTACCCGCGCGGCAGAGACGAATCGTGCTCGCGTCCGTACTGCTGTGTGTCCGACCCGCCCGCGCCGTGACCGCGGGCGGCTCCCCGACCGGGCAGGAGGCACGGTGCGCTTTTCGCGGAACGCGACGGGAACGCTCTTCGTGGGCGGTGCGATGGCCCTGACCCTCGCGGCACTCGCCTACCCGGGCATGCTCGGGCTGAGCAAGGTCTCCAGCGCACAGGACCGCGTCATCGCCAACACCCAGTGGGGGCCGCTCACCGAGCAGGACCGCGACTTCGTGGTGAAGGTGCGGGCGGCCGGGCTGTGGGAGTACCCGGTGGGGCAGATCGGGCTGCAGAAGGGCACCTCGCCGGCCGTCAAGACGGCCAGCCAGCACCTGGTCGACGGGCACTCGGCGCTGGACACCACCTGCCGCAAGATCGCCCCGATGCTGAACATCACGCTGCCCAACATCGCGAGCCCCCAGCAGCAGGGCTTCGTCAACCAGCTGAAGTCGGAGAGCGGCAAGACGTTCGACACCGACTTCGCCAACATCCTGCGGATGACGCACGGTTCGATCTTCAACACGGTCGCGAAGATCCGCTCCACCACGAAGAACTCACTGGTGCGGGCCCTCGCCGACCAGGCCAACGACACCGTCCTCGACCACATCACCGTGATGGAGAAGACGGGTCTGGTCGACTTCGACCAGACCCTGTTCCAGCAGACCACCCCGCCGAAGCTCCCCGACTCCGACCTGACCCCGCCGCCCCCGGCCGCCGGCCAGCCGGAGGTCGTGCTCACCCCGCCGCCGAACGCCACCTCCACACCGGTGGACGTCAACGGCGTCGCCGGCGGCGGCAACTCCTCCGGCTCGGGGGCGAGCCCGAGCCCGACCGGGGGTTAGGCCAGCCACACCGTGGTGTCCGGCGGCAGGGTGCTCCCCTTCGGCAGGGGTGTGCTGCTCAGCAGGACCTCGCCGGGTGGGAGCGGTACCGGTCCGGTGCCGAGGTTGGTGACGTTCCGCCAGGCCCCGGTGCGGCGGAAGTCCAGCACACCGGCGGCCGTGCCCGGCGTCCAGGCCAGCGTCTCGCCCTCCAGCAGCTTGCGGCGCAGCCGCAGGGCCGTGCGGTACAGCTCCAGCGTGCTGCCCTCGGCGCCGGCCTGCGCCTCGACGGCGAGGGCCGCGAAGGACGCCGGCTGCGGCAGCCAGCCGGCCCCGGGCCCGAAGCCGTACGAGGGTCCGGTCGTCATCCAGGGCAGCGGCACCCGGCAGCCGTCGCGGCCCTTGCGGACATGCCCGGTCTGCTCCCAGATCGGGTCCTGGAGCACCTCGGTGGGCAAATCGGCGACCTCGGGCAGGCCGAGTTCCTCGCCCTGGTAGAGGTAGGCCGAGCCGGGCAGGGCCAGCATCAGCAGGGTCGCCGCCCGGGCCCGGCGCACACCGGCCGCCGGGTCGACCGCGGGCGCGCTGCCGCCGGACAGCAGCCAGGCCGCCGGGTCGGTGCCGGGCGGCAGCATCAGCCGGGAGGCGTGCCGTACGACGTCGTGGTTGGACAGCACCCAGGTCGCGGAGGCCCCGGCGGACCGGGCCGTGGCCAGCGACCCGGTGATGACGTCCCGCAACTCCTCGGCGTCCCAGCGCGCCTCCAGATACTCGAAGTTGAAGGCCTGGCCGAGTTCGTCGGGGCGGGCGTACAGAGCGCGTCGGGCGCCCGGGACCCAGGCCTCGGCGACGGCGGTGCGCGGCGGGCGGTAGGCGTCGAAGACCTTCCTCCAGTCCCGGTAGATCTCATGGACCTCGTCGCGGTCCCAGTACGGGTGGCTGCCCGGCTCCACCCGCGGCAGCGCGTCCTCGCCGGTCGCGCCGATGCCGCCGACGTCCCGCAGCGGCTCGGTGAGGTCCTTGGCCAGGCCGTGGGCGACGTCGACGCGGAAGCCGTCGACGCCCCGGTCGGCCCAGAAGCGCAGGGTGGTGCGGAAGTCGGCGCGGACCTCCTCGTTGTCCCAGTTCAGATCGGGCTGTTCGGGGGCGAAGAGGTGCAGGTACCAGTCCCCGTCCGGGACCCGCCGCCAGGCGCTGCCGCCGAAGACCGACTGCCAGTCACTGGGCGGGAGTTCACCGCGCGCACCCTTGCCGGGACGGAAGACGTAGCGCTCCCGGGCGGCGGACCCGGGTCCGGCGCGCAGCGCCTCCTGGAACCAGGGGTGCAGATGCGAGGTGTGATTCGGTACGACGTCCACGACGACCTTCAGACCGAGCCGGTGCGCCTCGGCGACCAGGGCGTCGAAGTCGTCCAGGGTGCCGAGGCGCGGGTCGACGTCCCGGTGGTCGGCCACGTCGTAGCCGCCGTCGGCGAGTTCGGAGGGGTAGAAGGGGCTCAGCCACAGGGCGTCCACCCCGAGCGTGGCGAGATGGTCCAGCCGCTCGGTGACGCCCCTGAGATCACCGAGCCCGTCACCGTCGGCGTCGGCGAAGCTGCGTGGATAGACCTGGTAGATGACGGCCTGCCGCCACCAGTCGGGGTCCCTGGACGAAAGGTCTGCCATGCACGGAATCTGTCCACACCACCGGGAACCGGAAACGTCCGTCCGGGTGACCGAACAGCCGTCCGGTTCAGTCGCCGCAGTGCTCCAGCAGTCCCCGCACCTCCGCGTCCACCACCCGGTACCGCACCACGCGCCCCTCCTTCTCCCCCGCCACCACCCCGGCCGCCCGCAGCAGCCGCAGCGCCTGGGAGACGGCGGGGTCGTTCATGCCCGTGGCGATCGCGAGGTCGGAGACGGCGAGCGGTCCGGTGCGGTGCAGGGCGAGCAGCAGCGCGAGCCGGTTGGCGTCGGCCAGCAGGGAGAAGCGGTCGGCCCAGGCGCGCAGGCGGTCCGCGTCACCGATGGCGGCGATCGCCTCGCACACCCGGTGACCGTCGATGGTGCGCCGGTCGGCTCGGTCGGCAGGCACGAGATGCATGCCGTCATCCTCGCAGGCGCGCTTTTGTGATCTTGCATACCTGCGCGGGTGCGCAGCTATGCAGGAAACCGCGTGCCCCTCTACGGTGGGCGGGCCGTGGTGTTCGGGAAGTCGATGCAAGGTCGACGCGGCCCTCGCCACTGTGATCGGGGAGTCCCCGTTCCGCGTCCCGCGAGGGGCAGCCACTGGGCGTCGCAGGGCGGCCGGGAAGGCAGGAGCGGCGGATGTGCGTACCCGTAAGCCAGGAGACCGGCCACGGCAGCTCATGAAGTGATCCACGAGGTGCTGGAGCATGAAACCGATGGCTGACGCAGCTTCTTTCCGCTGGCGACGCGAGGACACCGTCAAGACGGTGGGGCTGCTGGCGGTGATCGTCGCTCTGCATGTCGTCGCCTTCGGGATCCTGTTCCTCCTCGTCGCGCCCGAGCACTACAAGGTGGGCAGCGATGTCTTCGGGGTCGGGCTCGGTGTCACCGCCTACACCCTCGGCATGCGGCACGCCTTCGACGCCGATCACATCGCCGCGATCGACAACACCACCCGCAAGCTGATGGCCGACGGGAAGCGGCCGGTGTCGGTGGGGTTCTGGTTCGCGCTCGGCCATTCCAGCGTGGTGGTGCTGCTGGCGCTGCTGATCGCGGGCGGCACCTCGCTGGCCGGGAAGGTGATGAACGAGGGGTCCAGCACCCACCAGGTGCTGGGCTTTCTCGGTACGACGGTCTCCGGGACGTTCCTGTATCTCATCGCCGCCCTGAACCTGGTCGCCCTGGTGGGCATCCTGAAGGTCTTCCGCGCGATGCGTGCCGGTGCGTACGACGAGAAGGAGCTCGAACAGCGCCTCGACTCGCGCGGGTTCATGAACCGGGTCCTCGGCCGGCTCACCCAGTCCGTCTCGCGGCCCGGGCAGATGTACCCGCTCGGCTTCCTCTTCGGCCTCGGCTTCGACACGGCCACCGAAGTCACGCTGATGGTGATGGCGGGCTCGGGCGCGGCGGCGGGCCTGCCCTGGTACGCGGTGCTCTGCCTGCCCCTGCTCTTCGCCGCCGGGATGAGCCTGTTCGACACCCTCGACGGCACGTTCATGAACTTCGCCTACCAGTGGGCGTTCTCGAATCCCGTCCGCAAGGTCTTCTACAACCTCGCCATCACCGGCCTGTCCATCGCGGTCGCCTTCTTCATCGGCACGATCGAGCTGGTCGGCGTGGTCCACGAGAAGTTCGGCCTCAGCGACCCGGTCACCGGCTGGGTGGCCGGGCTCGATCTCGACAACGTCGGCTATCTCATCGTCGGCCTGTTCGTGGTGGTATGGGCGGCGGCGCTGGCGTACTGGCGGCTGGCCCGGGTGGAGGAGCGCTGGTCGGCCCCCGCCCCCGCCGCCCCTGCCGACTAGCGTTCCACGGTCTCCAGGTAGAGCTTGACGTACCGGTCGGCGTTGACCTCCAACGCGACGTCCACCAGCGCCCGTTCGCGGCCGCCCTCGTGGATCTCGGACTCGCCCAGGCGGGGCCGGCGGTCGACGATGGTCTGGCCGCGGGTCGGGCCGGGGGCGAGGGAGACCTCGACCGGCAGGAGGCGGGTGGTGATGCCGTGCGGGTCGGCGACCGCGCACACCGCGCCCGCGTCGCCGAGGCCGCCCGCCTCCTCGGCCTCCGGCGGCTCGCCCTGGTGGGCCGGCCGGTGGGCGAGGAGTTCGCCGGCCAGGCGGGTGCCGGGCTCACTGCTCGCGCGCAGCCGGTGCACCTCGGCGCTGTCCACGACGACCTGCCGGAAGACGTCCAGGCCGTACATCGTGATCGGCACCCCGGCCGTGAGCAGGATCGCCGCGGCCTCGGGGTCGTGCCAGACGTTGAACTCCGCGACCGGCGTGGCGTTCCCGATCTCCACCGCCCCGCCCATGAACACGATCCGCTCGATGTTCCGGGTCACCTCCGGGTGGGTGCGCAGGAGCAGGGCGATGTTCGTCAGGGGTGCCGTCGGGATCAGGGTGACCGGGCGCGGGGAGGCGAGGATCTCGCGGTGCAGGAGCGTGACGGCGTCGACGTCCGCCGGGGTGCGGGACGGCGCGGGCAGGCCCAGGTCGCCCATGCCGTCGGCGCCGTGCACGGGGGCGGAGCGGGCGGGCTCCAGCAGCGGGCGCTCGGCGCCCCGGGCCACCGGGATGTCGGGGGCGCCCGCCTGCTCCAGCACGGTGAGGGTGTTGCGGACCACGCCGTCGACGTCGGTGTTGCCGGCCACGCAGGTCACCGCCCGGAGGTCGAGCCCCGGGTGGCGTACGGCGAACAGCAGGGCCAGGGCGTCATCGACGCCGGTGTCGCAGTCGATGATCACGGGGGTGGGCTGACCGGTCACTGCGGACTCCTTCCGTCGAGCCGACCTTAGATCAGGTCGGCGGATCGTGACCGGCGCCGGGTGATCATTCCCAGAGCGCGGTGCCGCGGGCCGCCACCCGTGCGGCGATGCGCCGCAGGAGTTCACTCCCGGGCAGCGCACCGGGCCGGCGACCGTCCCGCAGGCGTACGGCGGCCAGCCCGGCGCCGGCCTCCCGCGCGCCGATCACCGCCTGGTACGGCACGAGCCGTGCCGCGCGGATCCTGGCGCCCAGGGTGCCCTCCCCGGGCCCGGACAGCTCGGCGCGCAGGCCCAGCGCGAGCGCCTCCCGGACCAGTGCCGCCGCCGGTTCCACCTGCTCCTCGGCCACCGGCAGCACGGCCAGCTGGACGGGGGCCAGCCAGGCGGGGAACGCGCCGCCGTGGGCCTCGATGAGGTGGGCGACGGCCCGTTCGACGCTGCCGATGATGCTGCGGTGCACCATGACCGGCCGGTGCTTTCCGCCGTCGGCGCCGATGTAGTGCAGGTCGAAGCGGGCGGGCTGGTGGAAGTCGATCTGCACGGTGGACAGGGTGGACTCGCGGCCCGCCGGGTCGGCGATCTGCACGTCGATCTTCGGGCCGTAGAAGGCGGCCTCGCCCTCGGCCTCCTCGTACGCCACCCCGGCCTCGGCGAGCACCTCGCGCAGCAGCTCGGTGGCCCGCCGCCACAGCTCCGGGTCGGCGACGTACTTGCCGCCCGCGCCGGGCAGCGAGAGGCGGTGGCGTACGGCCTGGATGCCGAGGTCGGTGTAGGCGCGGGCGATCAGCTCCAGGGCGGCGCGCGCCTCCGCCACCGCCTGGTCCAGGGTGCAGAAGATGTGCGCGTCGTTGAGGTGGATGGCGCGTACCCGGGTCAGGCCGCCCAGCACGCCGGACAGCTCGGCGCGGTGCATGGTGCCCAGCTCGGCGATGCGCAGGGGCAGTTCCCGGTAGCTGTGGGAGCGGGAGCGGTAGATCAGGGCGTGGTGGGGGCAGAGGCTGGGCCGCAGGACGACCTCCTCGGCGCCGAGCTTCATCGGCGGGTACATGTCGTCGCTGTAGTGGTCCCAGTGCCCGGAGATCTCGTACAGCTCCCGTTTGCCGAGGGCGGGCGAGTACACGTGCCGGTAGCCGGCCCGGCGTTCGGCGTCCCGGATGTACTCCTCCAGGGTGTGCCGGACGGCCGCCCCGTCGGGCAGCCAGTACGGCAGGCCGGCGCCCATCAGCGGGTCGGTGTCGAAGAGGTCCAGTGCGCGGCCGATGCGGCGGTGGTCGGGGAGCTGGTCGTTCATCGGGGTCTCCTCGGTGCGGGAGGCGGACACCCCGGTGCACGTCGAAGCCCCGGGGCGTTCGCCCCGGGGCTTCGATGCTGGTCAGGTGTCAGCGCGCCGGGACGGTCTCCGGCGTCGTCGTGCTCGACGGGCACTGCTGGGCGCGCTGCATGCGGCGACCGTAACAGCGGCGCCCGCCGGACGGCCACGGGTTTTCCGCCTCACCCGGACGCCGTGCGTGCCCTCACCCGTACGGCCCGGAGCGCTGGTGAGCGGGTCGGGCGGGTGGTGCCGTGAGATCAGGCACCCCACCTCGGCCGGTCGCACGCAGCTCAGGAGGCACCGATGTCCCCCGCGATACGCCCCCGCATACCCCGTGCCGTCCTCCTGCCCCTCCTCGCCACCGGTCTGCTGGCCGGCGGCGCCGTCGCGGCCCTCGGGCTGCGGCACCCGGCGAGCGCGCCGCAGCCCCTGCCGACGGTCGACCGGTCGGCGGTCCCGTCCAAGGCGCCGGCGCGGCCCGACGGTTCCACCCTCACCGACGAGCAGGCGCAGGCCGCTCTGATCACGCAGACCGACCTCGGCGCGCCCTGGACCGCCACGACCGGCGCGGCCACCTGGCGGGACGGCCTGCTGAAGGCGCAGACGTCGGCCGGGGAGTGCCAGCGGCTGCTGGACGCCCTCTACAGCGACGAACTCCTCGGCGCCCCGGGCCGGGTGGCGATCGGCCTGGACGACGCCGACACCGAGGCCCAGCTGCGCTACCAGATCGGCGCCCGCCGCCCGGCGGACGTGGACGCCGTGCTGACCTGGCTGGGCACGATGCCGCAGCAGTGCGCGCGGTTCACGGCCACCACGCAGCTCGGGCTCGTGGAGGACGTGCAGGTCGTGAACGCCCCGCTGCCGGAGGTCGGGGACGTGCGGCAGGGCCTGCGGGTCTCCCTGGCCAGTACGGACGCCGACGGGCAGGAGTACCTGCTCACCCTGGACGTGGCCGCCGTCCGGGTCGGCGAGGACGCGTTCGCCCTCACCAACGGCGGCCTCGGCGACGTACCGAACGACGCGACGCAGGCCGCCGTGCAGATCGGCGCCCTGCGCCTTGCGGACATCCGCAGGCAGGGCCGGGCGCAGGTGTGACGCTCACAGCGGGGGCTGGGCGGGGGCCGGGCCCAGGGTGGTGGTGCCGGGGGTGGTGCGGTGGCCCAGACCGGTGCGGTACGCGTCCAGGGCGGCCTCGGTGCGGCCGGTGCGGCGGAGCAGGTCGCCGAGGAGGCGGCACAGGTCGGCGAGGTCGCCGGCGGCACCCGCGCGTTCCAGCAGGCTGAGGGCGCGGACGTAGTGCTCCTCGGCGGCCTCGGTGTCCCGGGCGTCCTCGGCGATGATGCCGAGGAGGCGGTGCGCGGCGGCGGCGTGGACGGCGCCGCGCTCGGAGGAGAAGTCGCCGAGGACGCCCTCCAGCAGCTCGGCGGCCTCCTGGGACTTGCCCCGCCGGTGCAGGACGTCGGCGAGTTCGACGGCGGCCTGGCTGCGGTACAGCGCGGCCCGGCTCTGCGCGAGCATGGCGTGGGCCTGCCGCAGCTCGCCCTCGGCGCGGTCCAGCTCGCCGTTCTGCGCGCAGACGTAGCCGCGCATCCAGTGGCAGTTGGCCAGCTCGGTGCGCAGGCGCAGCTGGCGGTACAGCTCGGCCGCCTTGGCCAGGGACGCGTCGGCCTCGGCGACCCGGCCCTCGGCGAGCAGGGTACGGGCGACCGAGCGGTGCATCCGGGCGATCAGCGCGGGGTCGCCGGCCTGCGGGGCGAGCGCGAGGGCGAACTCGGCGGCCTGGGCGGCGCGGGCGTGGGCGCCCATGTCCATGTACGGGCCGATGACGCTGGCGTAGAGCAGGAGCAGGGCGTCGGGGTCGTGCAGCCCGCCGCGGTTCAGCTCGTCGAGGGTGGACTCCAGGAGGTAGACGGCGTACCGGAGTTCACCGGCGAGGTAGTGGGCGACGGCCCGGCCGCGTACGGCGGGCACGCGCTCGGGGAGGGTCTTCCCGGTCAGCCGCCCCTCGGCCTGCTCGAAGTACTCCCGCGCCTCGCCCAACTGCCCGGTTTCCAAGGCACATTCGCCGAGCCCGAGCAGGGCGGCGCACTGTTCGCCGCCCAGTCCGTGGGCCTCCGCCTCGCCGCGCAGCACGGCGTACTGCGCGGCGGCCTCCTCGGCCCGCCCGTCGGCGAGGACCCGCTGGGCCTCGGTGAGCCGCAGCCGCAGATCGGTGGCGAGGTGGGCGGGCCGACCCACGGCCAGCTCCTCGAAGGCGACGCCGAGCCGCTCCGCGATGTGCCGCAGCGCCTCGTCGGAGGCCCGCACGCGCCCCGCCTCCAGGGTGGAGATGTAGGCGGGCGTGTACGCGGGCTCCGCCAACTGGCGCTGTGTCAGACCACGTTGGGCCCGCAGCCGCTGCACGCGCCGCCCGACGACCTCCGGATCATCCCTCTCCCGCATGACCCCTACGCCCCCCAACTGCCCAGTCACCCCTTGCCGTTAGGCTCCGGCAGCCCCTAGGTTAAACGGCGTATTAAGCATGCTTAACAGGTCGCTGTTGTGTTGCGAGGTCGCCGTGCACGGACGTACATCCGCACCCTACGCACGCCCCACCGCACGGAGGGCCGTAACGGCGGCCGTGATCGCCGCGGCGGCCCTGCTCATCGCGGCGAACGCCGGCCCGGCGAAGGCGGAGGCGCCAGCGCCGGCGGCGCATGCCGTTGAGGTCAGACAGCGCTGACGAAGACAGCCCACGCCCGGGGAGTCACGGTGAGGTGCGCGGCGTCGGGCTTCTTGGAGTCACGGATGGCGATGAGGGCGGGGAGGTCGGCGACCTCTACGCAATCACCTCCGGTATTGCCGCTATAGCTGGACTTCCGCCACATCGCTGTCTTCAGCCGCTGGCTGATGTCCATAGCGTTCCTCCATCACGCGGATGATCAGTGCCGCCGAATCCTCTACGGAGAGGGCGGAGGCCTGCAAGTGAGCGTAACGAAGGGCTGCTTCCCTGACAGTGTCCGGGTTGGCCGTCATGTGCCCCGAGATCAGGTCTTCGGTGTACACGATGTCCGGGTCATCAGCGAAGCGCAGTGCATTGAACGACCCGATGAGACTGGCGTGTTCACCAGCGCGGAACGGCAGCACCTGGACGCGCACCCACCTGTCGTCGCGGAAGCTCAACAGGTGGGCCAGTTGGTCACGCATGACCTCACGACCGCCGATCGGCCTGTGCAGAGCCGCCTCATCCAGGACGACCCAGGTCAACGGCGGCTGCTCGCGCGCCAGGAGGCGCTGACGCTCCATACGTGCCGCCACCAGCTCATCGAGCCTGTCCGGCATACCAGTCGCCAGCACGGCACGTGCGTACGCCTCGGTCTGCAGAAGGCCGTAGACCATCTGCGCCTGATACGTCGAGATGTAGGTCGCCTTCGCCTCCATCTCCGCATACGGCTGAAACCACGTAGGCAACTGGCTCCGCAGAACCAACCCCACCAACCGCGAGAAGAACCCGTCCGTCATCAGCGCCGCGTCCACCCGTTCGGCGAACTCCCGCGTCGGAACCTTCAGCGTCGTCTCGATCTGGCCGATCAGGGAGCCCGTGCAGAAGACGATCGCGCCCAGTTCCTTCTGCGTCAGCCCCGCCGCTTCCCGTTTTCTCCGTAGCTCCGAGCCGAAGTAGTCCAGTGGAGAGGCACTGGGGTCGAGTGCGCGGATGTTGACCATGGCGTGAGGCACCCCCTGCGATCGGACTGTCGCTGAGCGTAACGGAGTGGTCGCCCGCAGGTGCCGGAAACGGCGAAACCGACCTACGCTGCGACCGTGACGTCATCCGCCGCGCGCACCGCACTGGACCTCACCTCCGACCTCCCGGTCACCGGCCTGGAGGACATGTACCGCGACCTGCACCGCCATCCCGAGCTGTCCCTGCGCGAGCACCGCACCGCGGGGAAGCTGGCCGAGCGGCTCAGGACGGCGGGGTACGACACCGCCGAGGGGGTCGGCGGCACCGGCGTCGTCGGGGCCCTGCGCAACGGGGACGGGCCGACCGTCCTGCTGCGCGCCGACATGGACGCGCTGCCGGTCCGGGAGGAGACCGGGCTGCCGTACGCCTCCGAGACGGCCGGGCTCATGCACGCCTGCGGGCACGATCTGCACGTCACCTGGCTGGCCGGGGCCGCCGCGGCGCTGGCGGCCGGGCGGGATGCCTGGCGCGGGACGCTGCTGGTGGTGGGGCAGCCCGCCGAGGAGACCGGGCAGGGCGCGGTCCGGATGGTCGCCGACGGGCTGTACGAGCGGTTCGGGCGGCCGGACGTCCTGCTGGGGCAGCATGCGGCGCCGGGCCCGGCGGGGCTGTATCCGCACTCTCCCGGACTGATCATGTCCGCGGCGACGGACGTGGACATCGTGGTGTACGGGCGGGGCGGGCACGGTTCGCGGCCGGAGACGACCGTCGACCCCGTGGTGACCGCCGCCTACCTGGTCACGCGGTTGCAGACGGTGGTGTCGCGGGAGATCGCCGCCGGTGAGTCCGCGGTGCTGACCGTGGGGCGGATCGAGGCCGGTACCCGGCACAACATCATTCCCGCCGAGGCGCGCATCGCGCTGAACCTGCGTACCCAGTCGGAGGCGGTCCGGCGGCGGATGCTGGCGGCGATCCGGCGTATCGCGCTCGGCGAGTGCCTGGCCGCCGGCTGCCCGCGCGAGCCGGACGTGACCCTCGGCACCACCTTCCCGGTGACCGTGAACGACGCCGGTACGGACGCCGCCGTGGCCGCCGTGCACGGCGAGGTGTTCGGCGCGGGCACGGTGTTCGACCCGGGCCCGGCGATGGGCAGCGAGGACTTCCCCGAGCTGGCGCTCGGCTCGATCCCGTACGCGTACTGGTTCGTCACCACCACCCCCGCCGAGGTGTGGGAGCAGGCGCCCGGCGACACGCTCCCGGAAAAATTCTCGGGCGTCCCGAGCAACCACAGCCCCCACTTCGCGCCCGACCTGTCCACGGTTGCCCCGGGTGTCCGGACTCTGGTCTCCGGGGCCCTGGCGTTGTTGTCGGTGGCATGACCTAGTCTTTGCGCACACTCGCCACGCGCGGCGCACACGGCTCATGCACAGGGGGCTCACATTCGGCCGTGTCCGCGCGGGCACCCACGTCTTTTTCATTCGTTCCGGGGGGTTCGAATCAGCGTGCGCAAGCGCTCTCTCACGGCCGCCACCACCCTGGCGGTCCTCTTCAGCTCGGCGGCGCTGGCCGCCGCTCCGGCGTTCGCCGACACCAGCAAGGCCCTGCCGGTCAAGCAGATCGGTGACATCGTGGTCGACGGCGTCCACGACCAGGTCTTCGTCAGCGACCCGAACAACGGCAAGATCGTCGTCACGGACTACTCGGGCAACGTCGTCAAGCAGCTGACCTCGCTGCCGGGCGTCACCGGTCTCGAACTGTCCGCCGACTCGGGCACGCTGTACGCGGCCGTGAAGGACACGGACGAGATCGCGGTCGTCGAGACCGCCACCGACACCGTGACGCCCACCCGGTACACGACCGGTGACCAGCCGCGCAGCGTCGCCCTCGCGGGCGGCCGGCTGTGGTTCGGCTACGGCGGTGCCGCCCAGGGCAACATCGGCTCGGTCGACCTCACGAGCGAGCAGCACGAGGTCACCCTCGACCAGGACAAGGGCTGGTACTCCGCCCCGATCCTCGACGCGGCGCCCGGATCGAACGTCCTGCTGGGCGGACAGACCGGCGACAGCTCCGGGACCGTGGTCTCGTACGACGTCTCCTCGGGCACCGCCACCCGCCTCGCGTCCGCGTCGGCCGGTGAGAACCTGCGGGACATCGCCGTCACACCCGACGGCAAGGACGTCGTCACCGCGAGCGGATGGCCGTACCACCACCCGGTGTTCAAGACCGCCGACCTCACGCCGGACGGCACCTACGCCAGCGACACCTACCCGAACGCGGTGGCCATCGCCCCGGACGGCACGGTCGCGGCCGGCGTGGACGGCTGGTACAACCCGGACGTCTACGTCTACAAGCCCGGCGCCACCACCACCGTGCGGGAGTACGACTTCCCGAACACGGGCCACACCAGCGGCTCCGACGAACTCGCCGACTCCGGCCTCGCCTGGGCGCCCGACGCGCCCCGTCTGTTCGCGGTGTCGTACAACAGCGACGGCGTCTACTCCCTGCGCGTCCTCACCGCGCCCACCAAGGCGGTCGCCACCGTCACCGTGGACGCGCCGGCCACCGCCACCCGCGCCAAGCAGCTCACCGTCAAGGGCAAGGTCACCTCCAAGGCGCCCGTCCCGGCCGGCACCAGGCTGACCGTCACCCGCACCGACCTGGAGTCCCCGAAGGGCAAGGCCCTCGCGGCGGCGACCACCAAGGCGGACGGCACGTTCTCCTTCACCGACATCCCGCCGGCCGGCGGCAAGGTGAAGTACACGGTGGCCTACGCCGGCGACGCCGACCACGCGGCCGGCTCCGGCTCGGACTCCGTCGAGGTCTCCCGCGCCAAGCCGAGCCTGACGGTCAACAACAACGGCAAGGTCTACTCGTACGGCAAGGACGTGAAGTTCACGGCCCACCTCGGGAAGACCTACAAGAACCGTACGGTGGAGATCTGGGCCGACCCGTTCGGCGGCGACAAGCCGAACAAGCTGGTGAAGTCCGGCAAGGTCAACTCCGACGGCTACCTGTCGGTCACCCTGGACCTGAAGCGGGACACCAAGGTCACCGCGAAATTCGCGGGCGACTCCCGCTACAAGCCGGCCTCGGCGGCCAGCACGGTCGGCGCCCGGGTCAACGTGTCCACGTCGGTCTCCAACCACTACAAGGCGCAGTCGGCGTGGGGCCACACGTACTACTTCTTCCACAAGACCAAGGACCCGCTGGTCACGACGAAGATGTCGTACTTCCCGGGCCGGTCGCAGAAGTTCGAGTTCGAGGTGTACTACCAGGGCCGCTGGTACCCGGGTGACCCCTCCTACTTCAAGCTGGGCTCCGACGGCGTGTCCAAGGTGCGCATCACCGGCGACCACGGCGAGGACGTCGGCTGGCGCTTCCGGGTCCGCTCGTCGTACATCAACAGCGCCTCCGGTGACACCGTGAACTCCACGACGCACGGCGCCTGGAAGTACCTCACCTTCACCCGGTAAGGGCTACGGGGCCGCCTGGAGCTGGCGCAGCTGCCGCTGGACGTTCTCCAGCGCGCCGCGCCGGCGGCCCGGCACCCTCAGCCGCAACTCCGCGAGCGCGAGCCCGAGTTCACGGGCCCGCGCCGCGTCCTTGATGTGGGCCCACTGGTGGTGGGCGCGGTCCACGGCCGTCTCCACGGCGGGCGCGTCCACCGCCTGCCCGGCGGCCAGCCGCGCCCCGGCCACGCCCATCCAGACCCGGCAGCTGCGTGCGGGGTCCCCGGCGAACATCGCCAGATCGGCCCGCACCTCGCTCCAGTGCAACGCCTGCTCGGACCCGGCGCCGTGCGCCCGCAGGGCGTCCTCCTCGAACCGGGCGGCGATCCCGTCGGCCTCGCCGTGCCGCCCGGCCTCCACGGCGGCCCGGATGTCGGCGTGCGGATCGGCGGGTCGGGCGGCCGGGGGAGCGGGAGCGGGAGCGGCGGCGGGAGTGACGGGGAACCCCGGACTACGGCCCCCGCCGTGGGCCAGCAGCAGGTTGCCCGCCGTCTCCTGCGGGATGCGGGCGAGGGTCTGCTGGTGCAGGGCGTCCAGCGGGGGCCGGTGGCCGCTGCGCAGGAGGGTGGCGACCGTCTTCATGTACGCCGGCTCGGCCAGGCCCCGCCGGGTCGCGGGCGGGGCGACACGGCCGTAGACGGCGGTGTGCGGGCCGCAGTCGAGGCCGCGTTCGGCGATGTGGCGCCAGGCCTCGGCGTCCGCGTGCAGATCGAGGACCAGGGCGGTGTCCGCGGCCGAGCGCAGGCGCAGCTCCTCGCGGATCCACTGCCAGGGCAGTGCCGTGTAGCGGGTGGTGGCCGGGGTGGTGCGGGCCAGGGCCAGATGGAGCCGGTGCTGACGGCGGTCCAGGTGCAGCTGGCCGGCGATGTACACCGTGAGCGGGGCCGGCGTGGCCGCCGCGGCCCGCAGCCGGGTGAGGACCGCCTGCGGTTCCAGCGGGTCGGCGAGTTCGACGACGTTCGCGGTGTCGGTGCCGGACAGCACGGCGGGGGCGACGGCTGCCAGCACCGGCAGGACCCCGGCCGCGTCCACCAGGCGCCCCCGGCCCAGCGGCGAGGCCGCGAGCAGCAGCACGGTTCCGGGCATCGTGCCTCCCCCTGTCACGCTGCGAACCCCGTGAACCCTCCGGACCCGAGGACCCCGTAGATCCGCTCTCCAGCCAGCACCGTAGCCGCTGCCGCCGCCGATCGGCGCCTCAGGACCGCAAACGCCCCTGTTCGGGGTCTTCGCCCGGCGTGCCCCCGGCGCCCGTCGCCCGCCGCACCGCGAAGATCGTGGTGTCGTCCCCCAGCCGGCCCCCGCTGTGCCGCAGGACGCCGTCGCGGACCCGCCCGACCAGCCGCCGGGGCTCGGCGCGGCGCGGGTCGGCGCGGACCGCGCGGGTGACCTCGCGGGCCAGCGGGTAGAACGCGCCGGGCTCGTCGCGGGCCTCGGTCACCCCGTCGGTGACCAGCAGCAGCGTCTCGTCGTCGGCCAGCGGCACCCGGTGCACGGGCGGCAGCCCCTCGCCGAGGTCGCCGAGGCCGAGCGGCAGCCCGTCGCCGCTGGGCAGCTCGCGCACCCCGCGCGGGCCGACGGCGAGCGGGGGCTCGTGGCCGAAGTTCACGACCTCGATCGTCTCCGGGGCGTCCTCGGGGAAGCCGATGAGCACGGCGGTGGCGAAGCGGTCGCCGTCGTCCCGGCCGAGCGCGGTGGTGTGCCGGCGGTGCCGGTGCATCCGGATCTCCAGGCGGTCGGCGACGGTCGCGAGGTCCCGCTCGTGGTAGCCGGCCTCGCGGAAGGTGCCGAGCAGCGCGGCGGCGGCCTCCACCGCGCCCAGGCCCTTGCCCTGCACGTCGCCGACGAGGACCCGGGTGCCGTGCAGGCCGGGCTGGATGTCGTAGAAGTCGCCGCCGACCCGGGCGTCCACGTCGGCGGCCAGATACACGCCCGCGTGGTCGAGCCCGGCCCAGCGGGGCGGCAGCGGGCGCAGCACGGTACGCCGGGTGGTCTCGGCGATGTCCCGCATGTGCAGCATCTGCCGTTCCTGCCGCATGCGCACCACGGCGGCCAGGGTGGCCAGGGCGCCGCCGAGGGCGACCAGCAGGAAGTCGCCGAATCCGGCCTTGTACTGCTCGGGCCAGGCGCTGTCCACCACGAAGTAGGTCACCACCGACACCACGCCGTAGGCGGCCGTCGTCCACACCCCGCAGATCGCGGCGGCGATGCCCGGGACCAGGACGATCCACGTGATGATCCGGAAGTCCTCGCCGGTGGCGAAGTCCAGCAGGATGATCCCGACGAGCAGCAGCAGGGGCGGCAGCCACGCGACGCTCCGCCCGTGGACCCGCAGCAGCGGGCGCCGCCGCCCGTACGCCATCTCCGTCACGGCGGACAGCCCTCCATGTCCCTCAGCGAAACACGGGGGAGAACCGCCCGCATCCGGGCACTCGTCACCCTCCTGGCCGACTTGCCAGGCCGGGTCCCCCGGTGTGCGCTGGTAGCGAGGCAGCTCGGGGCGAGGAGAAATCGGGGGCGAGGAGAGAGGAGTGCTCCCATGGCTCATGCGGCACCCGCGCCCGGCGGAATGCCCCGGCCCGGCGGCACGGCCGCGGTGGAGCGCCGGCCGGCCGGCGCGCTCGCGCGCACACCCGACGTGTTCGACGCCCGCACCCACGCGATGGCCCGGATCGGCGTCCCGGTCGCGCTGGGCCTGGTCTACGGCTACTGGGTGGCGGCCAACAACCGGTCCGGCGGCGGGATCACCGGCTGGAACCTGCTGCTCGGCTTCGTCAGCGCGCTGGTGTTCGCGGGGCTGTGCATGGCCCTGCTGGCGCTGGCCCCGCGGATGCGGCGGGAGGCGCACGCCCTGCTGTGGACGGCGTTCGTCGGCTGCGCGTTCGGGTTCCTCTACAGCGAGACCGGCGCGTCGGTCCTGCGGTCCGTGGGGATGGCCCTGGCGGTGTCGGCGGTCACCTTCGCCGTCTTCTTCTACCGCTACTACACGCGGGAGGACGCGTCCGGCCGCCGGATCCGCTGAGCGGGTTCCGCGGCGGTGCACGCATGGGCCCCGGCCGACCCGGCCGGGGCCCACGCGTTCCCCTGTGTCCCCACTTTTCACCCCAGCACCAGGAAACACCCGTTCGGGCGAACCCTCCACCGGAGAGCGGAAACCCCAGTTCCGCCAAGGGGGTCCTTCCGCCGCCCGAATGCAGTCCTCCCGGTCGCGGCCCGGCCCCCGCCGTCCTTGCCTGGAAGCGTGCCCTCACGCCTCAGGAGCGCCCTGTCGGCCGTACTGACCGCGCTGTCCTGCCTCCTCGCGCCGTTCGGCGCGCTGGCGGCCTGGGCGGCGTACGGCATCGCCGACACGGGCCGGTACGTCACCACGATGGCGCCGCTCGCCGCCGACCCGGCCGTGCGGGAGGCCGTCGTGGACACGGTCGGTGACGGCATCTGGCGCGCGGTGGACCAGCACCTGGACGTCCGCCCGGTCCGCGGCTCGGTCCGCCCGTTCGTCCACGACGCGGTGCGCTCCTTCACCCAGACGCGGGCCTTCCGGCTGGCCTGGGACACCGGCAACCGGATCACCCACGACGCCGTCCTGCGCGCCCTGCGCGAGGAGGACGACAGCGAGGTGACCGTCGACCTGGCCCCCGTCACCGCCCAGGTCAAACGCCAGCTCACCCATGACCATGTGCCGCTCGCCGCGCGTATCCCGGTGGCGCACACCGCGGTCGCCGTGCTCCCCGCGGGCCGGCTGACCGCGCTGCGGAAGGGGTTCCACGTGCTCGAAGTCGCCGGCCTCTGGCTTCCGGTGGCGTCCGTCGCCTTCGCCGTCGGCGGGATCGCGCTCGCCGTCCGCCGGCGCCGGGCCGTCGCCGCCACCGCCCTCGGTACGGCCCTGGGCGGCGGCCTGCTCGTCCTCGCCCTCACCGTCGGCCGCGGCCTGACCCTGGCCGACCTGCCCCCCGACGTGTCCCACCCGGCGGCGGGCGCGGTCTACGACGCCCTCACCGGCACCCTGCGCACGGCAGGCTGGCTGCTGCTCGCCCTCGGCCTGACCGTGGCCCTCCTCACCTGGCTCACCCGCCACCTGCACCTGCCCCGCTCCGTGCGACGCCGGCGAGAATCCCCGGCGCCCGCCCCGGCTGCGCCTCCGGCACCGACCCGGGCCGACGGATCGGCCGCAGCCTGACCCCGGCCGACACGTCCCACCCGGCGACGGGCGCGGTCCACGACGCCCTCAGCCACCTGCGGCTGCCCCGCTCCGTGCGACGCCGGCGAGAGTCGCCAACGCCCGCGCCAACCGCGACTCCGACACCGACCCGAGCCCGAGCCTGACCGCGTCCGGGGCCCGGCCCGGGCCGACGGAGAAGGCCGTGCCCGGGGTGACGGCGATCCCGTGCGCCCGCGCGGCGGCCGTGAAGGTGTCCGCCCGCCACGGTGCGGGCAGCTCCCACCAGGCGAAGAACGCGGCCGGATCGGACCGTACGGCGAACCCGGCCAGTTTCTCCGCGACCAGCCGCTGCCGCCGCCGCGCGTGCTGCCGCTTGGCGGCCGCCAGCCGGTCCACGGTGCCGTCGCCGAGCCACCGCACAGCCGCCTCCAGCGCGAAGGAGCCCGCGCTCCACCCACCGGACCGAACGGCCCGCGCCACCGCCTCGACCCGGTCCTCCGGTACGACGACGAAGCCGACGGTGAGGCCGGGCGTCACCCGCTGGGACAGGCCGTCCACCAGGTGCACCAGTCCCGGCGCGAGCGCGGCCAGCGGAGGTGTGCCGCCCGGGTGCAGGAAGGACCAGACCCGGTCCTCCACCACCGGTATCCCCAGCCTGTGGACACAGTCGGCCAGTTCCCGCAGCCGCCCGGCGCCCGTCGTCCGCGAGGTCGGATTGTGCAGGGTCGGCTGGACGTAGAGGGCGGACAGCGGAGCGCCCCGGTGGGCGGCGGCCACGGCCTCCGGCACGAGCCCCTCCGCGTCCGTGGCGAGCGGCACGAGGACCAGCCCGAGGCGGGCCGCGATCTCCTTGACCAGCGGATACGTCAGGGATTCCACCCCGACCCGGCCGCCGGGCCGGACCAGGGCTGCCAGGGTGGCGGCGATCGCCTGGCGGGCGCTGCCCGTGAACAGGACGCGGCCCGGAGCGGTCCGCAGCCCGCTACGCGCCAGCAGCCCGGCGACCGACGCCCGGGCCGCCGGGGTGCCCTCGGCGGCGGCCGGCCGCAGCGCCTGGCCGAGCGCGTCCGGCCGCAGCAGCGGCGCCAGGGCCGGGGCCAGCAGCTCCGACTGGCCGGGCGCGCAGGGGTGGCTCAGCTCCAGGTCCACCGGCGGGTCCCCGGCCGCCCCGGCCAGGACGCGCCCCGGCCGCCCGTCCGGCGCGCCGGCCCGCACGAACGTGCCCCGCCCGACCTCGCCCACCACCAGCCCCCGGCGCACGAGTTCGGCGTACACCCGCCCCGCCGTCGACGGGGCGATGCCGTGCCGCCGCGCGAACGCCCGCTGCGGCGGCAGCCGTTGGCCGGGCCGGAGCAGTCCGCCGGTGATGTCGGCCGCGATCCGGTCGGCGATACGCCGAAAGTCGCCCACAAGTCCCCCTGATGTCCCACCCGTTGAAGTGCACCAAAAGTGAGGATCCTATTGCTCCGAGTGATGTCCTGGCGCGGCCGGACGGGTGACCGTAGGCTCCCTTCCGTGACCCAGCGCCCCGGACGCAGGCTCGGCGCCTGGTGTGCCGGGCTGCTGCTCGCCACGGTGAGCGTGGTCATGGGCTGCCGGGCCGCCGACACCGACGGCATCACCCCCGTACCCCAACTCCTCGCCTTCCTGCCCTGGCTGCTCGCGCCGGCCGGCCTCGCCCTGCTGTGCGCGCTGCTCGCCCGCTGGTGGGTGGGGCTGGTGTGGGGAGTCGCGGTCCTCGGACTGCTCGCCTGGTACCTGGAGCCGTACGGAAAGACCGGCGAACCCGACGGCCCGCCCGTCGCCACGTTCCGCGTGCTCACCTCGAACGTGGAGTTCGGCCGCGGCACCCCGGCCCTGGCCCGGATCCTGCGCGCCGAGCAGCCGGACGTGGTCTTCGTGCAGGAATGCGAGTCCGGCTGCCGGGCCACCCTGGACCACGACTTCGCGACCGTCTACCCGCACCGCCGGGCGGTCGAGGCCGACGGCTCCCGGGGCTCCCTCATCCTCAGCCGCTTCCCGCTCCGGCCCACCGCGGGCGTCCGCGGCACCATGGGAATGCCCGGCGCCGTGGCCGACGTGCGCGGCCACGCCGTACGCCTCCAGCTCGCCCACCCCATGCCCCCGCTGCCGGAGCAGCTCGGCCTGTGGCGCGGCGAACTCGGCCGGCTCCGCGCCTTCGCCGCCACCGGGGGCGACACCCCGACCATCCTCGCCGGCGACTTCAACGCCTCCCAGGACCACGCGGCCTTCCGGCACATCCTCGACACCGGCCTGACCGACGCGGCCCGTCTCACCGGCCACGACCGCGCCCCGAGCTGGCCGTCCCGCACCGCCTCCGTCATCGGCGCCCAGATCGACCACGTCCTGGTCACCCGCGACTTCGCCGCGACCCGCGCCCGCTTCCTGCGGGTGTCCGGCACCGACCACCGCGCGCTGGTGGCCGACCTGACACTGCACCGGCGGACATGACGGCGGGCAGGGGCCCCGGCCCACGGCCGAGCCGCGCAATCCGGCCATAATGGGCGCATGCCCCGCGAGTTCCCCATCGGCCTCACCCCTCCCGACTGGCTGGTCCGGAACCTCAAACCCCAGCAGGCACCCGTCAACTGGCCCGCCGCGGCCCGCGCCGCCCTCGCCATGGCCCTCCCCCTGGCGATCGGCCTGGCCGCCGGCCGCCCGGCCTACGGCGCCCTCGCCTCCATGGGCGCCCTGTCCGGCGTCATCGGCGACACCGCCGACGCCTACCGCATGCGCATCCTCAACATCGCCGTCCCGCAGCTCTTCGGCGCGGTCGGCGTGACCCTGGGCACGCTGGCGTACGGCCACGGCTGGTACGCGGTCGCGGCCGTCACCGGCATCGCGCTGCTGTCCGGCATGATCTCGACGATCGGCGCGGTGGCCTCGGTCTCCGGCCTGCTGCTCCTGCTGAACTGCGTGGTGGGCGCGGGCCTCCCCCTCCCCTCCCCCTGGTGGCTGGCTCCCGCCCTGATGACCGGCGGCGGCCTCCTGGTCCTCCTCCTGGCCCTGCTGGCCTGGCCGCTGCGCGCCGGCGTCCCCGAGCGCGCGGCCGTCGCCGCCACCTACCGCACCGTCGCCGACCTCCTCGCCGTCGCCGGCACGGACCGCACCGAGGAGTACGAGGAGGCCCGCCGCACCGTCACCCAGTCCCTGAACCAGTCGTACGACCTGATCCTGGCCCGGCGCGCCCGCCACCACGGCCGCAGCCCCGAACTCACCCGGATGCTGGCCCGGTTGAACGCGATCACCCCGGTGATCGAGGCGGCCCCCGCGGCCCACCTGGCGTCCCGCCCGCTCCCCCCGGAGATCCCGGAGTCCCTCCGCCACCTGGCGAGGTCGGTCGAATCGGAGGACACTCCCCTCCCAGCCCTGTCCCTCCCCCTCCCCACCACGGAGACGGCCAGGGCGGTGGACCACGCCCTGCGCCACACCGCCGAGGTCGTCACCTCGCCCGACGTGGACCCCCGGGGCATCGACGACCGCCTGGGCCGCCCGGCCGCGCTCGGCATCCGCACGGCCCGCGCGGCCCGGAACGTCGTCCTCTCCGCCAACTCGTGGCGCTACGGCGTACGCCTGGCCCTCTGCATCGGCATCGCCCAGGCCCTGGTCTCCCTCGTCCCCGTCCCCCGCTCCTACTGGGTCGCCCTGACCATCACCTTCGTCCTCAAGCCGGACTTCGGCTCCGTCTTCTCCCGCGCCCTGCTGCGCGCGCTCGGCACGGTGGCCGGCCTGGTGATAGCGGCGGTCGTCCTGGCCGAGGTCCCGCCCGGCTGGTGGAACGTCCTCGCCCTCTTCCTGCTGGCCCCCCTGATCCCGGCCCTGACCCCCCGGGGCTACGGCCACCAGACGATGGCGATCACCCCGGTGATCCTTCTCCTCTCCGACGTCCTCAACGGCCAGGGCACGGCACTGCTGCTCCCCCGGCTGGCCGACTCCCTCCTGGGCTGCGCGATCGCCCTGACGGCCGGCTACCTCCTGTGGCCCGAGAGCTGGCACACGCGCGTGGGCGACCGCCTGGCCGACGCGGTGGCCGACACGGCGACCTACGTCGAAGCGGCCTTCGGCCCCGCCACGGACCCCTCCGCCCGGGCCCGCATGCGCCGCCGCCTCTACCGCGACCTCTCGGTCATCCGCACGGAATTCCAGCGGGCGCTGACCGAACCACCGCCGACGGGGCGGCGGGCCGCCGCGTGGTGGCCGCTGGTGGTCGCCGTGGAACGCATCGTGGACGCCACGACGGCGGCCCGCGTCCGCGTCCGCCACGGGGCTCCGCCCCCGTCCACCGCCGAGATCGCCCAGGTGACGCTGCAGCTGAGGGAACTGTCGGAGGGCGTGAGAAACGCCGAAACCCTGACAGCGGTCCGCACGGACCTCACCGGCCCCTCGGGCAGCGTCCTCGAACCCCTCCGCCAGGAGGTGGCGGCGGCCCGGGCCATCACATCGCCGGGTCGCTAACCTTACGTGTCCGTCCTGGCCAGGGATTGACGGGCTACAACTCACGAAGGGTTGCGCACATGGGCATTCTCACTCTCCTGAGGAACGCATTCGGCCGCTCACGCAAAACACGAGCCACCGAGTCGGAGGGTGCGGACCGGACCCCCACGCAGCCGACGGTCCCCGACCCCCGCGAGTCCTCTTCCGAGGAACACGAACTGGTATCAGCGGCCTTCGACAACGTCACGGTCCCCCACCAGGCGACCCCCGAGGAACCGACTCCACCCCAGTCCGAGGCTGAGGCGACCCCCGAGGCAACGACTCCGGCCCAGGCCGAGGACACGGCGGCTGAGGAGACGCCCGAGGAGACGGTTCCGGCCAAGGCCGAGGAGACGGCCGAGGCAACGACTCCGGCCCAGGCCGAGGACACGGCCGCTGAGGAGACGCCCGAGGCGACAGCCCCGGCTGCGGTTGAGCCGACGGCAGAGGAGACGGTTCCGGCCCAGGCCGAGGCCGAGGTCGACGAGCAGCCCGAGAGCGAGCCCGAGCCGGAGGCCGACCAGAGCGCGCCGGCGGAGGAGCCGGCCGAGACGGTGACGGCGGAGGCGGCGACCGAGCTTGAGCCGGAGGCGGAAGGCAACGAGCCCGCCGCCGAGGCCGCCCCGGAAGCCGCCGACGGTGAGGACGCCCCACTGGGGCCACCCGCAGCCGACGACGAAAGCCGCACGGGTGGTGCGGGTGGGGACACGGACGCCGAAGGCGAAGCCGAGGCGGCCCCGCAGACCGAACCCGCCGCCGACGGTGAGGACGCCCCACTGGGGCCACCCGCGGCCGACGACGAAAGCCGCACGGGTGGTGCGGGTGGGAACACGGACGCCGAAGGCGAAGCCGAGGCGGTCGGGAAGCCCAAGCCCGCCACCCCCCTCACCAAGGTCAAGGCCAGCGCCCCGACCCTCGCCACCGCCTACAAGGCCGCCACGACCGCCCTCAGGAAGACCGACCTCACCGGCACCCGAGCGAAGCTCTACCTCGTCCTGGACCGCTCCGCGAGCATGCGCCCGTACTACAAGGACGGCTCCGCCCAGGCCCTCGCCGACCAGACCCTCGCCCTCGCCGCCCACCTCGACCCCGAGGCCACGGTCCACGTCGTCTTCTTCTCCACGGAGGTCGACGGCACCACCGACCTCACCCTCACCCCCGACCACGAGACCAAGATCGACGACGTGCACGCCGGCCTCGGCCGCATGGGCCGTACCAGCTACCACGCCGCCGTAGAAGCCGTACTCGCCCACTACGACGCCCACCACGAGAAGAACGCGACCCCCGCCGCCCCCGCCCTCGTCGTCTTCCAGACCGACGGCGCCCCGGACGCCAAGACCCCCGCCACCCAGGCCCTCACCGCCGCGGCGGAGTCGCACCCCACCCTCTTCTTCTCCTTCGTCGCCTTCGGCGAGCACGACAACAAGGCCTTCGACTACCTCCGCAAACTGAAGACCGACAACGCGTCCTTCTTCCACGCGGGCCCCACCCCCCGTGAGCTGACGGACACGGAGCTGTACAACGGCGTGCTGGCGAACTGGCGCCCGTAGAACTCCCCCGTATGCCGCCCGCTTCTCACCCCGTAAAACGGGAAGCGGGCGGCATACACATGTCGGCTACGATTTCAAGGTTCGCAAAACCATCAGCAGAACCGACCTGGGAGCAGCCCCCGATGGCTCGACACCTCATCACCAGCGCCCTTCCGTACATCAACGGGATCAAGCACCTGGGCAACATGGTGGGGTCCATGCTCCCGGCGGACGTGTACTCCCGGTACCTCCGCCAGCGCGGCCACGACGTCCTCTACATCTGCGCGACGGACGAGCACGGCACCCCCGCCGAGCTGGCCGCGAAGGAGGCCGGCCTGTCGGTCGCCGACTTCTGCGCCCAGGCGCACGACGCGCAGAAGGCGGTCTACGACGGCTTCGCACTCGCGTTCGACTACTTCGGCCGCAGCTCCTCGCCCGAGAACCGCGAGATCACCCAGCACTTCGCCCGCCGGCTGAACGAGAACGGCTTCATCGAGGAGCGGGCGATCCGCCAGGTCTACTCGCCCGCCGACGGCCGCTTCCTCCCGGACCGCTACGTCGAGGGCACCTGCCCCCACTGCGGCTACGACAAGGCCCGCGGCGACCAGTGCGAGAACTGCACCCGCGTCCTGGACCCGACCGACCTGATCAACCCGCGCTCGGCGATCTCCGGCTCCACCGACCTGGAGGTCCGCGAGACCAAGCACCTCTTCCTCCTCCAGTCCAAGCTGGAGAACGAGGTCCGCGAGTGGGTCGCCAAGCACGACAAGGACTGGCCGCAGCTGGCCTCCTCCATCGCCCACAAGTGGCTGACCGAGGGCCTGCACGACCGCGCGATCACCCGTGACCTGGACTGGGGCGTCCCGGTCCCGGCGGACACCTGGCCGGAGCTGGCGGCCGAGGGCAAGGTCTTCTACGTCTGGTTCGACGCCCCGATCGAGTACATCGGCGCGACGAAGGAGTGGGCCGACCAGGACCCGGAGAACCGGGACTGGAAGGGCTGGTGGTACGACGCCGACTCCGGCGAGAACCCCGTCCGGTACACCGAGTTCATGGCCAAGGACAACGTCCCCTTTCACACCGTGATGTTCCCGGCCACCGAGCTGGGCGTGCGCGAGCCGTGGAAGAAGGTCGACTACGTCAAGGCGTTCAACTGGCTGACGTACTACGGCGGCAAGTTCTCCACCTCGCAGAAGCGGGGCGTCTTCACCGACCAGGCCCTGGACATCCTGCCCGCCGACTACTGGCGGTACTTCCTGATCGCCAACGCCCCGGAGTCGGACGACTCGTCGTTCACCTGGGAGCACTTCACCGCCACGGTGAACAAGGACCTCGCCGACACCCTCGGCAACTTCGTCAACCGCGTGCTGTCCTTCAGCAAGAAGCGCTTCGGCGAGGAGGTCCCGGCGGGCAGCGCGCCCGGTGAGGCGGAGGCCCGGCTCGGCGAGGAGATCGCGACGCTCCTCGCGGAGTACGAGTCGCAGATGGAGGCCCTCCAGTTCCGCAAGGCCGCCGCCGCGCTGCGCGCCCTGTGGTCGGCCGGCAACTCCTACCTGGAGGAGAAGGCCCCCTGGCTGGAGATCAAGACCGACAAGGAGGGCGCGGCCCTCACCCTGCGTACGGCGATGAACCTGATCCACCTGTACGCGGTGGTGTCCGAGCCGCTCATCCCGGCGACGGCGAAGACCATGCGGACGGCGTTCTCCCTGGCGGACGACACCGCCGCCTGGGTCACCGCCGAGGAGGCCAGGGCCCTGGCCTTCGTCCCGGCCGGCACCCCGTTCACGGTCCCGCCGGTCCTGTTCGCCAAGCTGACGGACGAGGACCTGGAGACGTACAAGGAGCGCTTCGGCGGCGAGGAAGGCTGACCGAGGTCCGATCACGCGAGAGGGCGCCGAGCCGGATGGGCTCGGCGCCCTCTCGCATGCGGTCCGGTCTACTTCAGGACGCCGGCGCCGGTCGTGCCCGCCAGCTCCGTCGGCAGGTTCTTCGCCGAGGTCTGAAGGCCCGCGGTGAGGGACGGGGTCCAGTTCACCGTCGTCCTGATCTTCTTCGACGACGCGGCGTTGTACGCGGCGACCAGGTCGGTGGCCGTGCCGTTGACGAGGTTGCCGCTGCCCGCGACCGAGCTGGTGCCGTCGCCGCTGAGCAGCTTGGCGACCTTGCCGCCCGACGGCACGGTCCAGTAGTTGGCCTGCGCGACGACCTGGGCCTTGGCGCGGGAGTTGATGCTGTACAGGGGCGCGTAGCCGTCGACGGTCGTCGTGTCGTACACGTTGTTGTAGAGGTGGACCTGGCCGAGGCGGGCCAGCGGGGCCCGCTGGACGATGCCCTTCCACACGTTGTGGTGGATCGAGACGCGCAGCTTGCCGGTGCTGTCCTTGTCGCTGCTGCCGATCAGCATCGTCTTGTCGTGGTCGGTGAACCGGTTGCGCTCGACGGTCACCAGGTCGGAGCCCTTTGTGATGTCCAGGGCGCCGTCGTGGATCTGGTACTCGCGGCCGTAGTACTTCGGGTTGGCCCTGTCGAGGTGCGGCGCGTCGGTGAACGTGTTGTGGTCCGCCCAGACGTGCGTCGCGCCGCGCAGGGTGACCGAGTCGTAGTTCGAGTTCCAGTTGCCGTCGTCGCCGTCCGTCGGGTCCCACTGCGGGAAGCAGTCCTCAGTGGCGGAGAAGGCCAGGTTGCGGACGATGACGTTGTCCACGTTCTGGATCTGGAGCATGCCGCCGGTGATCCCCGCGCCCGTGCCGGGCACACCCACGATCGTGGTGTTGGCCGGCACCTTGAAGACGATGTTCTTCGCCTGCCTGTCCTGGGCGGCGGCGCGGGCCTTCTCCTGGGTGCCGGAGGGCAGCTTGGAGCGGCCGTAGGTGGCCGGGTCGTAGGCCTTCAGGTACGCCGGGAGCGAGTAGCCGGTGCCGGAGGCGTAGTCGGCGCAGGCCAGCTTCCTGCCGCTGTCGTCCGTGTTGGCGTCGACGGTGCCCTTGATCCTGACGATGCGGGGCGTGGTGTCGGAGGCCGGGCCCAGCGCCTTCACGAGCTGGGCCCGGGTGGAGACGGTGAAGGTGTGCGCGGAGTCGGCCTTCGCGCCGCCGGTGGTCCCCGTGCCGGAGGCGGCCCAGCCGTCCTTGGCGGCGAGGGTCTGGTGGTACAGGTCGACGGCGTCGGCGTTCGCGCTCATCACGAACACCCCGGCGCCGACACCCGCGGCCACGACGGCGGCGGAGGCGGCGAGGGTGCGCCGCTTGCGGAGGGACCGGCGGTGGGAGGGAGCTGCCACGGAGGAGTCCTTAGGGGTCTGTCGAACATGCCTTACGGGCCCTCAGTGGCCGCCGCGCACGGGGAAGTTGCCGCTCGGCGGGGAAAGCCGGAAAAATCTTCCCGTGGACATCCCTGACATCCCCGAAGCCCATGGCCGGCTCCTCAGGGACGCCGTGCCGGCGGGCAGCCCGTACGGTCTGGTGCTGGCCGGCGGCTACGCCCTCCAGGCGCACGGCCTGCTCCGCCGCCCGCACGCCGACATCGACCTCGCCACCGAGAGCGCCGAGGCCATGGAGCACCTCGCCGGTGCCGTCGGCGCGGCCCTGGAGGCGCGGGGGCGGCGGGTGCGGACCGACGCGGTCACCGCGCTCACCGCACAGCTGACGGTCACGGACCCGCCGACCGGCGAGCCGTGCGTGCTCGCACTGCACAAGGAGACCTTCTGGCAGCCGCCGGAACTCACCGGGTACGGCCCGGCGCTCTGTCTGGAGGACGCCGTCGGTACGAAGATCCGCGCGCTGTACGACCGGGGCGCGGCCGTCGATCTGATCGACGCGCGGGCCGCCGCGGCCCGGTTCTCGCTGCCCGGCCTGGAGGAGCTGGGCCGCAGACACGCCCACGACCCGTTCGACCTGCCCACCCTCCAGTCCCGTCTGACGGGCACGGACTACTACTCCGACGTGGACTTCTTCCGGTACGGCCTGGACGAGGCCGAGGTCGTCGCCCTGCGCGCCTGGGCCCAGCGCTGGTCCGACGACATCGCCGAGCGCCTGCTGGAGGACGGCGCGTCCCCGGACACCGAGACCGACGAGCAGGGCGACTGACGGGTCAGCTGCCGTCGTGCGTCTCGTCCGGGGCCACGCCCAGGGTGAGACGGCCCCGGACACCGCGCGCGATGCGCTTCCTGTCGTACTTCAGGTACAGCAGGCCGCCCGTGTGCCCGTTGCCCGGGTAGATGGTGTCCTCGTCGAGCGTGGTGCGGGTCGCGGTGTTGGTGGAGTACGGCTCGACGTCCTCCGTCAGCAGCACCGACTTCTCGTCGAAGAACAGCTGCCCGGTGTGGCAGGTGCGGCCGCCCTCGTACCCGGCGTCGGTCCAGGTGCCGTCGACGTGCACCTTGACGTGGATGTGCACGCAGCGGCCCTGGTACCAGCCGGGGAAGACCGTGCGGAAGGTGACGTACCCGCGTTTGTCGGTGCGCCAGGTGCCGCGCAGGTAGCGGCTGTCGTCGGTGGGCTCCTGGTGGCCGCCGCCCCCGCCACCGGGCCCGCCGGTGGGGGGTGTGCCCGTGGGGATGCCGGTCGGGGTGCCGGTCGGGGTGTCCGTGGGGGTGCCGGTCGGGGCCGGGCCGCCGCCTCCGCCGCTGCCCGACGACTCGTACCCGGAGTAGACGCCCACCGCGTTGCAGTGCCAGATGTCGACCGCCGCGTTCTTCAGCGGCTCGCAGGTCTCGGCGTCGATCACCTTGAGGGTGAGCGTCAGCGGGATGCCGTCCTGGTCCTCGGTGACGTCCTGCCGGAGCTTGTCGGCGTCGATGTAGTAGGGGCCCTCGACGGTCTCGGAGGTCAGCGTGTAGCAGGTGTCCGCGGTGGTGGTGTCGTCGTCCGCGGACGCCTCGACGGCCAGGGCGCCGCCCAGGCCCACGGCCACGGCGGTGGCACCGCCCGCCACGATCACGGCACGACGGGTCAGCTCGCGGTCGCTGCCGCCGCGTTCAGGGGTTTCAGTCATGAGCCGGGACGGTAGGGACGCAAGCTGTCACCGAGCCCGGAGACGGCTGTGCGCGCCGATCGTCAAGAGCGAGTCAGGACACGATCGGCGCGCACAGGCGGGTGGTGACTACTTCGGCTGGGGCTTCCTGATGCTCAGGTGCAGCTCGCGCAGCCGGGCCTCCTCCAGCTCCGTCGGCGCGCCCATCATCAGGTCCTGGGCGTTGCCGTTGAGCGGGAAGGAGATCGTCTCGCGGATGTTGGGCTCGTCCGCGAGGAGCATGACGATACGGTCCACACCCGGCGCGATGCCGCCGTGCGGCGGGGCGCCGAAGCGGAACGCGCGCAGCATGCCCGCGAACTTCTCCTCGACGGTCTCGCGGTCGTAGCCCGCGATCTCGAACGCCTTGAGCATGATCTCCGGCTCGTGGTTCCGGATCGCGCCGGAGGACAGCTCGACGCCGTTGCAGACGATGTCGTACTGCCAGCCCAGGATGTCCAGCGGGTCCTGGGTCTCAAGGGCCTCCAGGCCGCCCTGCGGCATGGAGAAGGGGTTGTGCGAGAAGTCGATCGCGCCGGTCTCCTCGTCCTTCTCGTACATCGGGAAGTCGACGATCCAGCAGAAGCGGAAGACGTTCTCCTCGAACTGGCCGGCCCGCTTGGCGGCCTCGACGCGGACGGCGCCCATGATCTTCGAGACCTCGTCGAACTCGCCCGCGCCGAAGAACACGGCGTGGCCGGCGGCCAGCGAGAGCCGCTTGGTCAGCTCGGCGACGTTCTCCTCGGTGAGGAACTTCGCGATCGGGCCGGACAGCGCGCCGTCCTCGCCGACGCGGACCCAGGCCAGGCCCTTGGCGCCCAGCGAGACGGCGAAGTCGCCGAGCTGGTCGAAGAACTTGCGCGGCTGGTCCTGGACGGCCGGGACGGCGAGGGCGCGCACGTGCTTGCCGGCGAACGCCTTGAACTCCGAGCCCTCGAAGACATCGGTGATGTCCACCAGCTCCAGCTTGGCGCGCAGGTCCGGCTTGTCGGAGCCGTACTTGAGCATCGCCTCGCGGAACGGGATCCGCGGGAACGGGGAGGTGACGTGCCGGCCGTTGCCGAACTCCTCGAACAGCTCGGTCATCAGCTGCTCGATCGGCTGGAAGACGTCCTCCTGCTCGACGAAGCTCATCTCGACGTCGAGCTGGTAGAACTCGCCCGGCGAGCGGTCGGCGCGGGCGTCCTCGTCGCGGAAGCAGGGCGCGATCTGGAAGTAGCGGTCGAAGCCGGAGATCATCAGCAGCTGCTTGAACTGCTGCGGGGCCTGCGGAAGGGCGTAGAACTTGCCCGGGTTCAGGCGGGAGGGGACCACGAAGTCGCGGGCGCCCTCGGGGGAGGTGGCGGACAGGATCGGCGTCGCCATCTCGTTGAAGCCCAGCGCCGTCATCTTGTGGCGGATCGCCGAGATGACCGCCGTGCGCAGCATGATGTTGCGGTGCATGCGCTCGCGGCGCAGGTCCAGGAAGCGGTACTCCAGGCGCCGCTCCTCGTTGACCCCGTCCTCGGCGTTGATCGTGAAGGGCAGCGGGGCAGCCGCACCGAGCAGCTCGACCTCGGCGACCTCGACCTCGATCTCGCCGGTGGGCAGCTCCGGGTTCACGTTCTCGGTTCCACGTGAAACGACGCGGCCGTCGACGCGGACCGTGGACTCCTTGGAGATCTTGTCCAGAGCCTCGTACGCGGCGGTGCCGGGGCGGGCGACCAGCTGCGTGATGCCGTAGTGGTCGCGCAGATCGATGAAGAGGATGCCGCCCAGGTCGCGCCGATTGTGCAGCCAGCCACTCAGCCGGACGTCGGTGCCGACGTCAGAGGCGCGGAGCTGGCCGCAGGTGTGGGACCTGTACCGATGCATCGTCGTTCATCGTCCTTCGTGGTGGGGTTTCTCCTGCCGGCTCTGCGGACCGGCGGGAACGGGCACGGGGCCCGGACCCATCAAGGGTACCGGGCACGCCAAGATCGGCTCCCCACCATTTCCGCCCGGCCGCCACGCACCGGCCCCGCACCGGCCCCCCACCTGCTCCGGCCCCTCGGTGACCCCTCGGCGAGACCTCCAAAAGCGATGCTCACCCATCAGCTCTTCCTACAGTGGCACCTATCGCAAAGATCTTCCTAAAGTGGGGCAATGCGCACAGGCGAGTCCCTGCCGCCCGTGAGTGAGGTCCTGACCTCTCTCGCGACCGGGCTGTGGCACTGGGACACGGCCGCCGGGCTGGTCACCGTGGACGCGGAGGCGGCGCGGCTGCTCGGACTGCCCGCGGAGCCGGCCACCCTGACCGAGGTCCAGACCCGGGCCCGGCTGCACCCGGTCGACTGGAACGAGATCACCGGTGTGGTGCGGCTGGCGGCCGCCGAGGGCACCCTCGCCGAGGTCCGCGTCCGGATCATGGACGGGGACGGCAGCATCCTGCGGGTCGTCCGCAGCCGGTCGAAGCCGGCCTTCGACCCCGAGCGGCAGGCGTACGAGCTGATCGGCACCCTCCAGGAGGTCACCGAGCCGGCCCCGGGCACACCGGCCGCCCGCAGCGCGGTCACCGGGGACTGGCGGCGCTCCCGGGAGGCGTTCCTGCTGGACGCGGGCCGGGCGCTGGCGGAGGCGCGGTCCACGGCCGAGGTCCTGCGGGTGACCGGCGGCCTGTCGATGCCGGGCTTCTCCCCGGACGGGCTCGTGGTGTTCGGGGTCGAGGGCGACCGGCTGACGATCATCGGTGAGCACGGGCACCAGCCCGGCGACATGAACCCCTTCTCCCACATGCCGCTGAGCACCGACTATCCGGCGGCGGAGGTCGTCCGCACGGGCCGCGCGGTGTACCTGTCCTCCCCCGAGGAGTACAAGGAGCGCTACCCGGCGACCTGGCCGCTCGCCCGGCACTTCGGGCGCCGCTCGTGGGCGTTCCTGCCGCTGACCGTGGCCGGGCGCACGATGGGCACCTGGCTGGCGGCCTTCGCCTATCCGGTCGCGTTCACCCCGGACGAGCGCGCGGTCCTGACGACGGTCGCCCGGATGCTCGCCCAGGCGCTGTCCCGGGCCGGCGCCGCCGAGTCGGAGCGGGAGCTGACGGAGGGCCTGCAGCGCTCCATGCTGCCGTCGCTGGGCCCCGAGATCCCGGGGATGCGGCTGGCCGCCCGGTACATCCCGACCGGCGGCGGACTCCAGGTCGGCGGGGACTGGTACGACATGATCCCGCTGCCGTCCGGCCGTTTCGCGCTGGCCATCGGGGACGTCCAGGGCCACGACGTCCGCGCGGCCGGGCTCATGGGCCAGCTGCGGATCGCGCTGCGCGCCTACGCCGCCGAGGGGCACCGCCCGGACGCCGTCCTGACCCGCGCCTCCCGCTTCCTGCACGGCGTCACGCACGCCTCCGGCGACGGCCCGTCGGCCGACCCGCGCTTCGCGACCTGCCTGTACGTGGAGGCCGACCCGCCGAGCGGCCGGCTGGAGATCGCCCGCGCCGGGCACCCGGACCCGGTGATCCGGATGGCGGACGGCACGGTGATGATGCGGCCGACGGCGGGCGGGCTGCCGCTGGGCATCGATCCGGACGCCGACTACCCGACGACCCGGTTCACCCTCGAAGCCGGCGAGACGCTGATGCTGTGCACCGACGGTCTGATCGAGACCGGCGGGCACGACCTGGAGAGCGGCTGGCGCAGGCTGCGCGCGATCCTGGAGGACCACCAGGGCGACCTGGAGTCGCTGGCGGACACCCTGGTGCAGGCCGTGCACGGGCCGTCCTCGCACCACACCACCGGCCCGCTGGCCGATCGCCGCGAGGACGACATCGCGCTGCTGTTGCTGTGCCGGCCGGGGGAGGGCTGCGGCTGCGGCGACACCGCCGTCACGGTACGGCCCCCGGTGCGGCGCACGCTGCTGTCGGTGGCGCAGGACGAGCCGGACCGGATCGCCGAGGCCCGCCGGCACCTGCGCGAGCTGCTGCACGACTGGGTGTCCGACGACCAGGTGGACTCGGCGGTGCTGCTGGTCTCCGAGATGGTCACCAACGTGCTGGTGCACACCGACACCGACGCGCTGCTGCTCGCCGAGGTCACCGGCGCGGGAGCCGGGCGGCGGCTGCGGGTGGAGGTCTTCGACACCGGCGACGACCTGCCGCACAAGCGCCGCCCCGGCGAACTGGCCTCCTCCGGCCGCGGCGTGATGCTGATCGAACTCCTCGCGGACGCGTGGGGGGTGGACCCGCGGGGCGAGGGCAAGAGCATCTGGTTCGAACTCCACGAGCCGAACGGCTCCGCACCCTGCCGACCGGACGACTCCGGACCTTGCCGACCGGAGGACTCCGGGCCCTGCTGACCGGAGGACTCGGGGGCGCGTTAGCCGGGGGCTCAGGGAGCGCGCCAGCCCGGGGGCGCACGGGCGGGAGACTCGCGGGGCGCGCCAGCCGGGAGGCCCGGGGAGCACGCCAGCCCGGAGGCCCGAGAGCGCGCCGACGGGGGCTCGCGGGGCGCGCCAGCCGGGACGCCCAGGCAACGCACCAACCCGGAGACTCGGGGAAGCACCGACGCGGAGGGCTTGCGGGGCGCGCCAACCCGAAGGCCCAGAGAACGCACCAGCAGGGAGGCTCGGAGAGCACGCCGACGGGGGCTCGCGGGACGCGCCAGCCCGGAGGCCCGGGGAGCACGCCAGCCCGGAGGCCAGGCAACGCACCAACCCGGAGACTCGGGGAAGCACCGTCGCGGGGCGCGCCAGCCCGGACGCCCAGGCAGCGCACCAACCCGGAGGCGCGGTGGAGCGCCGACGCGGGGGGGCTCGTGGGGCGCGCCAGCCGGGAGGCATGGGGAGCACACCAGTCGGCAGGCTCTGGACCGCACCAGCCCGAGGCCCAGAGAACGCGTCAGCCCGGAGGATCGGGAACGCACACCAGCCGGAAGGCCCAGGGAACGCGCTAGCCGGGGGGCTCGGGGGTCGGGATGTCGGAGGTGCCGGTGCCGGTGCAGCGCTCCCTCAGTTCCTGTGCGACGGCGAACGACGCCGCGGTCAGTGGGACCGCGAAGAGCATGCCGAGGATGCCCGCCACGGAGGCGCCCGCGGTGATCGCCAGCATCACCACGGCCGGGTGCATCTGCACCGTCCGGCTCTGGATCACCGGCTGCAGCACATGCCCCTCCAGCACCTGCACCGCGAGCACCACCCCGAGCGCCCACAGCGCGATCACGAAACCCCGGTCGGCGAGGGCGACCAGCACGGCCACCGCTCCGGAGATGAAGGCGCCGAGGTAGGGGATGTAGGCGCCGACGAAGACGAGCGCGCCCAGCCCGACCGCGCCGGGCACCCTGAGGACCAGCAGGCCGACGGTGATGCACAGCGCGTCGATGAGCGCGATGAGGGTCGTACCGCGCATGAACCCCTCCATCGCGGCGAAGGCGCGCCGGGCGATGGCCTCCAGGGCGTCGGCGCTGTCCCCGGGCGCGGCCGATCGCAGGGCGGCCATGGCCCGGTGGGAGTCACGCAGGAAGAAGAAGACGAGCAGCAGCGCGAGCACGGCGATGGCGATGCTCTCGCCGACGACACTGACCCCGCTGATGACGTTGGACGCGGCCGTCTGGCCGAACTTGCCCAGCAGCTCGCGCGAGTTCCTGGCCAGGTCGTCCAGGCCGGTCCCGGCGGCCCCGAAGTGCTGCGCGAGACCCTTGGCGGCCTGCCGCAGCGAGGCGACGATCTGCCCGCCGGTGTCGATGAGCGCGGCGACGACGATGTACACGGCACCGCCGACGACGGCCACGACGGCGACACAGGTGAGCCCGGCCGCCACCGACCGCTGCACGCCCGCCCGCACCAGCTGCCGGTACAGCGGCCCGAGCAGCGCGGTGCCGAGCAGGGCGAGCAGCACCGGCGTGACGGCCGTCCGCAGCTCCGCGCACAGCCGCACCCCGACCCAGCCCACCCCGGCGACGAGCAGCAGCACGACACACCAGGCGGCGAGCCGGCGAACGGACTCGGGCAACAGACGCACGAGCCCAGCGGATCATGAACACCGCCGGCTGTCCTGTGCACGGGTCCGGGCGGGTGAGCCCCGGCCGCGACGATCAAGTCACCGCACGCAGGCTGCCGTAGCCGTGGCGAGTCCGGGCAGCGCAGTGCGCCGCCCCAGCGGCTCACGCAGTTCGCGCGCAAGGTTCTGGCCGCCGCGCACTTCGCGGACGTGCCGGAGGAGGTCACCCGCTCAAGACCAAAGGCCGGGTCAGCGACCTGCGGCACCCATCGCCGCAGGTCACCGTCCCGACCCGGTCCGTGTGTGGCCCGGCGAGCCCTACAGTCCGCCCTCAGACATCCCGTGCACGGCCGGGATCGTGCCCAGCCGGCCCTTCTGGAAGTCCTCGAACGCCTGCTGGAGCTCATCGCGGGTGTTCATGACGAACGGGCCGTAGTGGGCCATCGGCTCGCGGATGGGCTGCCCGCCGAGGAGGACGACCTCCAGGTCCGGGGTGTGCGCGTCCTGCTTCTCGTCCGCGCGGACGGTCAGCGAGCCGCCGGCGCCGAAGACGGCGGTCTGGCCGAGGTGGATCGGCCGCCGCTCGGTGCCCACCGCGCCACGGCCCGCGAGGACGTACGCGAGGCCGTTGAAGTCCTCCCGCCAGGGCAGGGTGATCTCCGCGCCCGGGGCCAGCGTCGCGTGGATCATCGTGATCGGCGTGTGCGTGATGCCGGGGCCCTGGTGGCCGTCGAGCTCACCGGCGATGACGCGCAGCAGCGCGCCGCCGTCGGGGGTGGTGAGCAGCTGGACGTTGCCGCCGCGGATGTCCTGGTAGCGCGGGGCCATCATCTTGTCCTTGGCCGGGAGGTTCACCCACAGCTGCAGGCCGTGGAAGAGCCCGCCGGACATCACCAGCGACTCCGGCGGGGCCTCGATGTGGAGGAGACCCGAGCCCGCCGTCATCCACTGGGTGTCGCCGTTGGTGATGGTGCCGCCGCCACCGTTGGAGTCCTGGTGGTCGAAGACCCCGTCGATGATGTAGGTGACGGTCTCGAAGCCGCGGTGCGGGTGCCAGGGCGTGCCCTTGGGCTCTCCCGGCGCGTACTCCACCTCGCCCATCTGGTCCATCATGATGAACGGGTCGAGATGGCGGTAGTTGATCCCGGCGAACGCCCGGCGCACCGGGAAGCCCTCACCCTCGAAACCGCTCGGAGCGGTCGTGACGGCGAGCACGGGACGTGCCACGGCGTCGGCGGGAGCGGTCACACGGGGCAGCGTCAGCGGGTTCTCGACGGTCACTGCAGGCATGGTGGGTACCTCCTTGGTACGCCCACTTTAGTTGAGTGTTGAACTTTCTGCCACCTTGAACAGCAAAGGCCCGGAGGGCATTCCCCTCCGGGCCGTCGACTCTCGCGCCCGCCTACCGGATCACCCCCAGCAGCCCCAGCCCGGCGCAGGCCAGGCCGAATCCGAGCAGCGGCAGACCGAACACCAGCTGGAGGGCCACGGCCAGCACCAGGTCACCCGGGCCGCGCCCGACCTTGGTCAGCGCCGGATCCTCGGGGTCGTACACGATCTCGACCCGCTCACGGCCACCCTCGGGGCCCGTACGGGTACGGGTCACCCCGCGCGTGTCGTCGTACGCGTAGACGTACTGCTCCTCCGACCCGTCGTCGTGGTGGTACGTCCAGGTGCGCTCCAGCCGTCCCTCCACCGTGATCCCGCGCGTACGCAGCACCCAGGCATCCCGGATCGCCGCGGTCCCGTTGCGCACCCCCACCAGCCCCGCGACGAGGACCGGGGAGCACAGCCAGGGCAGGAACCCCGAGCCCGACCGCCTCGCCGCCAGCAACGCCGCCACCAGTACGTACACGCCGCCCAGCGCCCACCACCGCACCCGCCGCGGCTCCAGCCCCGGCCGCTCCAGCGGCTCCACCCGGATCCGCCCGGAGGGACCGGGAAGCGGTTCACCGGCGTCGCCCCGGGCGGGCAGCGCGCGGCGCACGGCGGCGGCGAACTCCCGTACGGCCGGGGCGCTGCGGGAGGTGAGGGTGTAGGTGGAGGGCGGGAAGCCCGCGGGAGGGTGCGCGGTGGCGGGCGGGAAGAGGGCCACGGTCAGCCGGTTTCCGCGGGGGCCGGACACGTCGACGCGGGCGATCGCGGCGACCGGTATCCGATGGCGCACTCCCGCCGCGTCCCACAGCAGTTCACCGGAGCGCAGCCGGGCCGCACGGCGCCGGCGGCCGTGCAGGACCAGCGGCGAGGTGCCTGTCGGAGTCACGCGGGTACGGTAGGCCGACTCCACTGACGGAAGAGGCCGTTCCGCCGGCCGGGCTAGCCGTACATGCGGCGCATCGCGAACTCGACCATCTGCTCGACCGCCTTCGCGTCGAACACCATGCGGTGCTCGCCCTCCATGTCCAGGACGAAGCCGTAGCCGGTCGGCAGCAGGTCGATCACCTCGGCGCCGGTGATGACGAAGTACTTGGACTCCTTGCCCGCGTACCGGCGCAGCTCCTTCAGCGAGGTGAACATCGGGATCACCGGCTGCTGGGTGTTGTGCAGGGCGAGGAAGCCCGGGGTGTCGCCGCGCGGGCAGTACACCTTCGAGGTGGCGAAGATCTGCTGGAAGTCCTCGGCGGACATCTGGCCGGTGGTGAACGCGCGCACCGCGTCGGCGAGCGAGGGCGGGGACGGCTCCGGGTAGAGCGGCGGCTGCTGGCCGTATCCGCCGACACCGCCCGGCATCTGCTGCTGCGGCGAGGCGTACTGCTGCTGAGCAGCACTCCCGTCCATGGGCTGGCCGTATCCGTACATGCGCGCAAGCGTACCGAGCGAGGGCGCCTTCATGAGCGCCGGGGAAATTTATGTAGCGGTCGATAGAGAAATGGGCTACTGTTTTTGTATCGGCCGCTACACATTGCGGTCGCCGCTCGCACCAGGGGGTTCTCCATGCCTGTCTCCGCCGCCGGTCCCGATGCCCGTCCTGGCGTGCACCCCGATGCGCGTCCCGGTGCATGTCCTGATTCGGGCCCTGAATCCCGCCCCGGCCCACCTCCCGGCTCCCGCCCCGCCCTGCTTCTCGCGCACGGCGCCGGCGGCTCGATCGCGGCCAACTACGGGCCGGTGATGGCCCGTCTGACGGAGCGGTACACCGTGCTGGGCGCCGACTACCCGGGCGCGGGCGGCACCCCGCGCGCCACGCACCCGCTGGAGCTGGACGAGCTGGCCGACCTGCTGCTCGCCGTCGCCGACGCGGCGGGGGCCCGGCGGTTCGCGGTGTCGGGGTACTCACTGGGCGGGGCCGTGGCGATCCGGCTGGCCGCGCGGCATCCGGAGCGGGTGTCGGCGCTGGTCCTGACCGCGCCCTTCGCCCGCGCCGACGCCGAGACGCGGCTCAACGCGCAGGTGTGGCAGGCGCTGTGCGAGGCGGGGGACCCGGACACGCTCGGGCGGTTCCTGCTCGCGCGCGGTCTGAGTCCGGCCGCGCTGGAGGCGATGGCGCCCGGGGAGCTGGCGGCGGCCGTGAAGGAGACCGGGGCGACCGTCCCGGAGGGGACTCCGGAGCAGGTGGAGCTGGTGGCGCGGCTGGACGTGACCGCCGACCTGGCCCGGATCGGCGCGCCCACCCTGGTCGTCTCACCGGCCGACGACGCGCTGGTCCCGCCCCGGCTGCACCGGGCGGTGGCGGCGGGGATCCGGGGCGCCCGGCTGGTGGAGATACCGGGCAGTCACCTTCCCTTTGCCGAACAGCCCGACCGGTGGGCGAACCTGCTCACGGACGGCGTCACGTGCGGCGTCACGGGCGCGGAGGAGTAGACCCTTCTCACACTTGGCCCGAAAGGGGTTGCTTCTTATTACCGACGGGTAGCATCATCCTAGCTACTTGTTGGTACGTGAACTAGGTGCGAGGAGTCAGTGCCTCGCCGATCTCTCTACGGAGCCGTCGCCATGGGGCACTACAAGTCGAATCTCCGCGACATCGAGTTCAACCTCTTCGAAGTACTGGGGCGCGACAAGGTGTACGGCACCGGCCCGTTCGAGGAGATGGACGTCGAGACCGCCAAGAGCGTCCTGGAGGAGCTGACCCGCCTCTCCGAGAACGAGCTGGCCGAGTCCTTCGCCGACGCCGACCGCAACCCGCCGGTCTTCGACCCGGAGACCAACACCGCGCCGATCCCCGAGTCCTTCAAGAAGAGCTACCAGGCCTTCATGGACTCCGAGTACTGGCGGCTCGGCCTGCCCGAGGAGATCGGCGGCACCACCTCGCCGCGCTCCCTGATCTGGGCCTACGCCGAGCTGATCCTGGGCGCCAACCCGGCCGTGTGGATGTACTCCTCGGGCCCCGCGTTCGCCGGCATCCTCTTCGAGGAGGGCAACGAGGTCCAGAAGCACATCGCCAAGATCGCCGTCGAGAAGCAGTGGGGCTCCACCATGGTCCTCACCGAGCCCGACGCGGGCTCGGACGTGGGCGCCGGCCGCACCAAGGCGGTCCAGCAGGAGGACGGCTCCTGGCACATCGAGGGCGTGAAGCGCTTCATCACCTCGGGTGAGCACGACATGTCGGAGAACATCCTCCACTACGTGCTCGCGCGTCCCGAGGGCGCCGGCCCCGGCACCAAGGGCCTGTCCCTCTTCCTCGTCCCGAAGTTCAACTTCGACTTCGAGACCGGCGAGCTGGGCGAGCGCAACGGCGTCTACGCCACCAACGTCGAGCACAAGATGGGCCTGAAGGCCTCCAACACGTGCGAGATGACCTTCGGCGACAAGCACCCCGCCAAGGGCTGGCTGATCGGTGACAAGCACGAGGGCATCCGCCAGATGTTCCGCATCATCGAGTTCGCCCGCATGATGGTCGGCACGAAGGCGATCTCCACGCTGTCCACCGGCTACCTGAACGCGCTGGAGTACGCCAAGGAGCGCGTCCAGGGTCCGGACCTGGCGAACTTCATGGACAAGACCGCGCCCAAGGTCACCGTCACGCACCACCCCGACGTGCGCCGCTCGCTCATCACGCAGAAGGCGTACGCGGAGGGCATGCGCGCCCTGGTGCTGTACACGGCCTCGGTCCAGGACGCGATCCAGGTCAAGGAGGCGAACGGCGAGGACGCCTCCGCCGACCACGCGCTGAACGACCTGCTGCTCCCGATCGTCAAGGGCTACGGCTCCGAGAAGGGCTACGAGCAGCTCGCCCAGTCGCTGCAGACCTTCGGCGGCTCCGGCTTCCTGCAGGAGTACCCGATCGAGCAGTACATCCGGGACTCCAAGATCGACACCCTGTACGAGGGCACCACGGCGATCCAGGGCCAGGACTTCTTCTTCCGGAAGATCGTCCGCAACCAGGGCGCCGCGCTGAACTCCCTCGCCGAGGACATCAAGAAGTTCCTGGCGCTCGGCACCGGCGGCGAGGAACTGGCCGGCGCCCGCGAGCACCTGGCCAAGGCCGCCGTGGAGCTGGAGGCGATCGTCGGCCTGATGCTGACCGACCTCGCCGCCACCGAGCAGGACACCAAGAACATTTACAAGGTCGGCCTGAACACCACCCGCCTGCTCATGGCCTCCGGTGACGTGGTCGTCGGCTACCTGCTGCTCAAGGGCGCCGCGATCGCCGCCGAGAAGCTGGCCACCGCCTCGGCGAAGGACAAGGCGTTCTACACCGGCAAGATCGCCGCGGCGAAGTTCTTCGCGGCGAACGTCCTGCCCGGCGTCACGCTGGCCCGCAAGGTCGCCGGCAACGTCGAGCTGGACCTGATGGAGCTGGACGAGGCCGCGTTCTAGACGCCCCCGTCCTGGACGTTCCGGACGTCCCCGTCGATTCCGAGCACGGGCCCGCTCCTTTCCGGGAGCGGGCCCGTGCACGTCGTTAAGGTGAATCCCATGAGCGCACCAGCCCGCTTCGACCGCGGCCACACCGACGACCTGATGTCCTTCCTGGCGGCGAGCCCGTCGCCCTACCACGCCGTGGCGAACACCGCCGAGCGGCTGGAGAAGGCGGGCTTCCGGCAGGTGTCGGAGACGGACGCATGGGACGGCACGAGCGGCGGCAAGTACGTGCTGCGCGGCGGCGCGATCGTGGCCTGGTACGTGCCCGAGGGCGCCGAGCCCCACACCCCGTTCCACATCATCGGCGCGCACACCGACTCCCCGAACCTCCGGGTCAAGCCACGCCCGGACAGCGGGGCGCACGGCTGGCGCCAGGTCGCCGTGGAGATCTACGGCGGCCCGCTGCTCAACTCCTGGCTGGACCGGGACCTGGGCCTGGCGGGCCGGCTGACCCTGCGCGACGGCTCCTCGGTCCTGGTCGACGTGGACCGGCCGCTGCTGCGGGTGCCGCAGCTCGCCATCCACCTGGACCGTTCGGTCAGCTCCGAGGGGCTCAAGCTGGACAAGCAGCGGCATCTGCAGCCGGTGTGGGGCCTCGGCGACGACGCGCGGGAGGGCGACCTCATCGCCTTCCTGGAGCAGGAGGCCGGGCTGGCCACGGGCTCGGTGACCGGCTGGGACCTGATGGTGCACCCGGTGGAGCCACCGGCCTACCTCGGCCGGGACCGGGAGCTGGTCGCCGGTCCGCGCATGGACAACCTGCTGTCGGTGCACGCGGGGCTCGCCGCCCTCGCCGCCGTGGCGACCTCCGGCGCCCCGCTCACCCGTATCCCGGTGCTGGCCGCCTTCGACCACGAGGAGAACGGCTCGCAGTCGGACACCGGCGCGGACGGCCCGCTGCTCGGCACCGTTCTGGAGCGCTCGGTGTTCACGCGCGGCGGATCCTTCGAGGACCGGGCGCGCGCCTTCGCGGGCACGGTCTGTCTGTCCTCCGACACGGGCCACGCCGTGCACCCCAACTACGCGGAGCGGCACGACCCGACGCACCACCCGCGGGTCAACGGCGGCCCGATCCTCAAGGTCAACGTCAACAACCGCTACGCCACGGACGGTTCGGGCCGCGCGGTGTTCGCCGCGGCCTGCGAGAAGGCGAACGTCCCCTTCCAGAGCTTCGTGTCCAACAACTCCATGCCGTGCGGTACGACCATCGGCCCGATCACCGCGGCCCGGCACGGCATCCGCACGGTCGACATCGGCGTCGCGATCCTCTCCATGCACAGCGTCCGTGAACTGTGCGGCGCCGACGACCCGTTCCTGCTGGCGAACGCCCTGACGGCCTTCCTGGAGGGCTAGGCGCGGCCCCGCCGGGTACCCGGACGGCACCGGAGATTCCGGAACCGAAGGGGAGGCGAGGTCTCATGGGTCTCGGCGGATGCATCATCCTCATCGCCGTAGGGGCCATCCTGACGTTCGCGACCGACTGGCACATGCAGGACGTCAACCTCACCGTCGTCGGCCTGATCCTGATGGCCGTGGGTCTGATCGGCGTGGCGACATTCACCGGAATCGCCCGTCGCCGCCGGGTAGTGGTCCCGCCGACGACCCCGGTCGTCGAGGAGGAACGCCACCACCACCACAGCGACGGCTACAGCGACGGCTATGGCGTGTGAGCGCACGACCGGGATACGACGGGGAGCTTCCGCGGAAGCCACACCGCCGCAGTCCATAACTCAGTAATCTACTGAGTTATGGACTTCACCGTTATCAAGCACGCCGTTCAGGTGGATCACGGCGTGAAGCACCTTTCGATGCGTTTCATCAAGCAGCTCGCCGCGCCGGACCGCGCCCGCTTGAGCGCCGAGTTGTGCGCACAAATCACGAAAGAGTTGGGGAATCTCGGACTTATCACCCTGCCCAGACGGCTGCCGACGTCGGAGAACGACTCCGTGCTCGTCATCGAGAAGACCAGCACCCTCGGGCAGGCCGTCACCATCGCCTCGAAGCTGGCGGAGTTCGACCGGATCGGCGGGAACCCCTTGCCCTCGCTCTTCGAGAACCATCCCGGCGCCCGCGACGCACTGACTCCCTGAACACCGTAGGGTCGCAAGGTTGTTCGCCCGCCGTACGGCCGCCCCTCGCACGATCGTACGGAATCAGTCATTCCGTACCGACCGCTGGCAAAAATAGCAATTTCGGTGGCCGACCGGCACACACGCCCCTACCCTGTGAAGGGCGTGAAGCCGGTGACGCCCGTGGCGCGTGCGACGCGCGAGCCCGCGTTTGCAAGCGGAAGCTCCATCACCTCACTTGTGAAGCAATGGAGTTCGACCATGGACGGCCACGCCCATCTGCCCTCTTCCGACCAGCCCGGCCTCGCCGCCGGCGGCGAGGGGCACCTTCCCGCCACCCCCGAATTCGCACATGCACACGCGAATGCCTATGTCGTCGTCCCCTCCGGTGACGCCGCCCTGACCGTCTTCGGGTGGCTGCGGCTGCCCTTCGCCGAGATCGCGGGGGCAGCCGCCCGCTGGACGGCCTTCCGTGCGGAACTGCACGACGACCCGGCGCTCAACGTCCGGCCCGACGACGACCTTCGGGCCCGGAAGCTGGCCGCCGGGCAGGGCAGACCGCTGGGTGGCGCGTACCTGAGGCGTGGCCCGAACCGGACGGAGAAGTGGAACTACCGTCGGGTCCTCAGGCGTGGCATCGACGTGATCGCCGCCCTGCCCGGCACCACGGTCGGCACCGCGGGCGGCCATGGCCTGTCCACCACGGACGCCACCGATGCCCTGCTGAAGCGGTTCTCCGCGCAGCACGCGGCGGACGCCGCCGCCGCGTTCGCGCTGCTCCGCACCGGCAACGGCACCCATTCCTGGTACCGGATCCCGCCCGGCGCCGAGGCGCCGCATGTCGTCGAGGGCCCGGCGGACATCACGGCCGCGGCCGAACGTCTTCTGGAGCCCGCGGAGTTCGTCGCCTACTGCGCCTACCGCCACTGGGCGCGCATGCACCAGCGCCGTCTCCTGCCGCCCTGGTTCCCCGAGCTGCTGCCCGGCGCCGAAGGCCCCTTCACGCTCTGACCCCTGTCACCGGCGGCCGGGCCCCGCGCCCGGCCGCCGTACCCGCCCTGCCGTATCCGCCGTATCCGCCGTACCCGTCCGACCCGTCGTACCCCGTTCCGTGCTCCGGAGGTCATCCTCATGCCCCGCAACACTCCCCGCTCGCTCAATGTCCGCTGGGGCTCCGATCCGATCCTGGTGTCCAACATCGACTCCGAGCTGCCCGCCACCGCGTCCGACGACGACATCGCCAAGGTGGTCGAGGCCGGGCGGGCCAATCCGCTGACGCTGCTGCCCGTACCGGCCTGGAGCGGCATCGGCGGTGCCTCCACCGGCCCGGACGCCCTCGCCGTGCAGCTCCGCTCCACCGCGCAGGAGCCCGGCGGCCTGCTGATGGAGGAGAACGTAGAAGGCGCGACCCTGTACTCGGTCGTCACCCGTGTGCACCTGAGCGAGCTGCTGCCCGGCATCCAGCCCCGCACCGGCATGGAGGTCATGGAGATCCCCGACCCCCAGGTGCAGGGTCTGACGGAGGACGGCAGGGCGTGCGCGGTCATCCGGTACCGGTACCGCGACATGGAGCACCTCCGGCACCACGTCTGGCAGACCGTCCACGGCACGCTGTCGCTCAACAGCTACGCGCAGTCCATCCTCGCCCGCAAGGTCACCCGCAACCTGATCACGCACCCGGTCGAGATCGCCTTCGAGGACGGCACCGAGTCCTTCCACATGCTCGTCGTACGCGACGGCATCACCCGCCTCGCCAGCGCCTGGGCCGTGCTCGCCGGGCCCGACGCGGACGCCGCCGAGGCCGCCGCGCTGGCCGTGGACTCGCTTCTCGGGAAGAAGACCTCGGCGCCGCTCGCGTCCGGCGGCGACCCCCTGGGCCAGCGGCTGGCCGCGAACCGGAGCCGCTGGCGCCGGGCGCTCCGGGAGGAGTTCGCCCAGGAGCTGGCCCAGTCCGAACCGGGCCTGCGCGCCGCCCAGATCGCCCAGACCGCCGTACTCCCGGCGCAGATCGCCGTGGGAGCCGAGGGGCACCCCGGGCATCTGCTCGCCGCGGAGGACCTCTTCGACGACGCGATCCGCTCCGTACTCGCCTCGGTGCACGTCGAGTTCAAGCAGTGGGACGCGGCGGCGCAGAACGTCGAGGTCGCCACCCGTGCGCTCAAGCGGGTCATCCAGCTCGGCGACTCCCTCGTACCGAAGGACGATCTCCAGATCGTGCACGGGCTGGCCGTCGGCCGGATCACCCCGGAGGAGCTGCCCCAGGTGGTCCCCGGCGAGACCGCGCCGCCCGGGACCGCGCTGTGGCGCAGCGTGTACCTGGTCTACTGGCTGACCCGGCCGGAACTCCTGGAGCGCCTGAAGGACCAGGCCAAGGCCATCAAGGGTGGCAAGCGCATGGGGCTGAAGGGGTTCGCCGAGCTGCTCGGACCGCTGATCGACCTGCCCTGGCGCGCCTACAAGAAGCAGGTCACCACCCAGGCCCGCAATGCCTGGAACAACGGCGGTGTCCTCACCGAGGACGTGCTGCAGGAGTGGACTCCCCGCCCCACGGACGACTTCAGGACCCTGGTGGCGCCGGCTCTGGCCGGCGATGTCGACGCCCGCTGCACGCTGGCCGTGGCCGGAGGCGTGGCCCTGATCGCCGACAAGCTGCTGACGCGGAACGTCGGTTCGGCCCTGATGGCGGCGAAGGAGAAGGGCGGCGTCCCGTTCCGCGCCGACGTCAACCAGGTCATCGAGGATCTGTCCCGGCCGCACAACGAGCTGGGGCTGTGGACCCTGGCCCTGGCCGCGAACCGGTTCCGCAGCGACGCGCTGCCCGAGAACGCGGTGACCATGCGGCATCTCACCCGGCGGGAGAGCGCGCAGGATCCCGCCGAGACGCCGTACGTCCACTTCCGGGTCGATCTCGACGCCGAGGACAAGATCGCGCGCGACGCCGACGGCCTGCCGGAGAAGCTGTACCAGTGGAACGTGGTGTGGGCGTCCAACCCGGAGCGCGCGCTGAAGGCCCACCCGCCGAAGCCGTCCCTGCCCCTCTTCCCGTCCTCTTCCACGGCCGCGAACGGCTCCGGGAGCGCGGCGGGCGAGGCGTCCGCGGGTGACGGGTTCGCGGGTGACGGGTCCGCGAGCGACGGGACCGCCGGTGACGGGTTCGCGGACGGCGGTTCGGCGATCAACGGCTCGGCGGGAGAGGCGCCCGCGACCGGCGGCACGGCCGGACCGGGAAGCGCCTTCACGCCTCCCGCCAGCCAGCAGGCCGCCGAGCAGCGCCGGATACTGCGCGACAGCGTGGTCACGGCCCGGGACGCGCTGGACCGGCTGAGCCTGCTGGAACCGCAGGTCGGCCGGCACACCCCGATCGTTCCGGCGGCCACCCTCGACGAACTCCACAAGCTGCTCATCGGCCTCCAGACGGACGTCGAGAACCTCCGCCGGCGCACCGCCCAGGACGACGAACACGAGGCGGAGGCCGAAGGGGACGCCGACGACGAGGCCGCCCTGGACGACCACGACGGCCTCCAGGCGGCCGGACACCGGTGATCCGCTGACCCTCCGGGCCCGGCGGGCCCGGCCGTCAGTCCTGGTGGATCACGTTGCGGCCGGGGCCGCCGGAGAGGGTGTCGCGACCGGGGCCGCCGTACAGCTTGTCGTTCCCGCTGTTGCCGTACAGCTTGTCGTCGCCGCTGTTGCCGTACAGGACGTCGTTGCCCTTGCCGCCGTACAGGGTGTCGGCGCCGGTGCCGCCGTAGATCGTGTCGTTGCCGTCGTCGCCGGCCAGGTCCTGGCCCGCGGCGCCGCCGCGCAGCACGTCGTCGCCCCTGCCGCCCTTCGCGATGATCAGGTCGCCGTTCGCGTTGATCGTGTCGTGGCCGTCGCCGCCGAAGGCCAGGGCCGTCCTGCCGACCGTGAGGGTGTCGTCGCCCGCGCCGCCGGAGACGTCGCTGCCGTCGAGGCGGCCGGTGTCGGTGAGCCTGTCGTCGCCGGTGCCCAGGTCCATCCGCGCGAAGTAGTACACCTGGCCGGTGTCGTTCGCGTAGGAGACGGTGTCGTCGCGGTCGCCGAGGTCCATCGTGAGGGCGGCGTACGGGTCCTGGCTCTCCTCGGCGGTGACCGTGCAGGAGACCTTGGTGTGGTCGGCGCCGTTCGGGTAGGCACAGCCGTGGCCGGCCTTGACCGGGACGATGTCGTCGATGACATAGGTGATGCCGGTCCGGTCGCCGGTGAGAGTCGCGGTGACCGTCGCCTTGTTGGTCTGCCCGGAGGCGGCTCTGTAGGCGAGCTGCCAGCCGTACTGGTTGACCTCGGCGGTGGCCGGCGCGGTGGCCGCGGCGGCGCTGCCGGGCAGGGCGAACGGCACGGCCAGCGCGGCGGCCGTGCCGACGGCCAGGGCCAGCGCGCGCACGGACCTGCGGCGGTCGGGGGGAGCGGACATGGTGCACCTCCGGGAGGAACGGGCGGATTCTTCCGCTGACTTCCGCACCGTTCGACTCGGAGCCCGGTCCGTTGGTTGGTCAACTGCCTTGCCGAACCCGGAAGTTCATCAGGGGCACACCTGGTGTCCCGGTGGATTCCGGTGTCCGGTCAGGAGAGTGCGTGGCCCGTGGTGGCGTCCACGTGGTCGGGGATGTCCTCGTGCCGGTCGCCGACGGTCAGCGTCCCGGTGGGCTCGAAGACCAGGATCTCGGTGGGCACGGGCGCGTACGGCTTGTGCTCGATGCCGCGCGGGACGGTGAACACCGAGCCCTTGGGCAGGACCACCGTGCGCTCGCCGGCCGGCTCCCGCAGGCCGATGTGCAGTTCGCCGGAGAGGACCAGGAAGAACTCGTCGGTGTCCGCGTGCGCGTGCCAGAGGTGCTCGCCCTCCACCTTGGCCACGCGCACGTCGTAGTCGTTGACGGCGGTGACGATGCGGGGGCTCCACCGCTCGGTGAAGGAGGCGAGGGCTTCGTCCAGGGAGATCGGTTCCATGGGCTCATCGTGCGGGTCGCCGGACCGTCGCACGAGTGCTAGAAATCGCATATGCCGCAACGATCCTCTCACCGTGTCGTGCTGGTGGTGGACGACAACTCCAACCCCTTCGAGATGAGCTGCGCCATCGAGATCTTCGGGCTCGCGCGGCCCGAGCTGGGGCGGGAGCTGTACGACTTCCGGCTGTGCGCGGCCGAGCCCCGGACGCGGATGCGGGACGGCTTCTTCACACTCACCGGGGTCGCCGGTCTGGAGGCCGCCGAGTCGGCCGACACGCTGATCGTGCCGAACCGGCCCGACACCGAGGTACCCCGCCCGGCACGCGTCCTGGACGCGATCCGGCGGGCGCACGCGCGGGGCGCCCGGCTCGTCGGCTTCTGCTCGGGCGCGTTCACCCTCGCGGAGGCCGGGCTGCTGGACGGGCGCCGGGCGGCCTGCCACTGGATGTGGGCGGCGGCCTTCCGGGCCCGCTTCCCCCAGGTGCGGCTGGAACCGGACGTGCTGTTCGTGGACGACGGCGACATCCTCACCGCCTCGGGCAGCGCCTCCGCGCTCGACCTGGGCCTGCATCTGGTGCGCCGGGACCACGGTGCGGAGATCGCCAACCATGTCTCCCGGCGGCTCGTCTTCGCCGCGCACCGGGACGGCGGGCAGCGGCAGTTCGTGGAGCGGCCGGTGCCCGAGGTGCCGGACGAGTCGCTCGGTCCGCTGCTGGCCTGGGCGCAGGAGCGGCTGGGCGAGCCGCTGACCGTCGCGGACCTCGCCGCCCGCGCGGCGGTCTCCCCCGCCACCCTGCACCGCCGCTTCCGCGGTCAGCTGGGTACGACCCCGCTGGCCTGGCTCACCGGGGAGCGCGTGGCGCTGGCGTGCCGGCTGATCGAGCGGGGCGAGGAGCGGCTGGACGTCGTGGCGGCGCGCAGTGGCCTGGGTACGGCGGCCAACCTGCGGGCCCGGCTGCGGCGGGAGACGGGGCTGAGCCCGTCGGCGTACCGCAAGCGGTTCGGAGGGGAGCCGGGGCCCGGCTCAGGAGGGGTCGGGGGAACGGTCGGGTGAAGGGTCCGGGAGAGGGGCGAGTGACGGCCCGGGGGAAGGGGCGAGCGAAGGGTCCGGGGAAGGGGCGAGCGAAGGATCCGGAGAAGGTTCGGGATCTGAGGTGGCCTCGGATCTGACCTGCCGCATCCAGGCGTCCGACAGCGACTTCGGGACCTTCGTCGTCAGCCCGCCCTCGCGGGTGAAGGCCAGCCCGCGCGTGTAGGCGCCGCCGCCGCAGCCGTCGGACTCGTGGGTGAGCCGCACGTCGGCGGACGCGTCGACGACGGGCCGAGCGGCACCCTCGCGGGTGACCCGGAAGCGGACCGGGCCGGCGTCGGGGTCCACGTCGTCCGGCAGCGGGAGGTTCACGTGCGTGATGCGCTCCTGCCGCAGCCGGCCCTCGGTGCACTCGCCCCGCGCGCACAGCTCGTAGGAGGCACCCTGGAGATCGCCGTACCCCGCACGGTCGAACATGACGCCCACACCGGGTACGACGTCCCAGCCGGCGCAGATGTTCGTGTCGGCGCACCCGGAGGAGGCCGCGAGCAGGGCGGTCCCGACCGCCAGGAACCCCGCCCGTCCGTCTGATCTCACTTTCCCCGTTCCTTTCCCTTTTCCTTCTCGTATGACGGCTCTGTGACGATCGGCCGACGCCGGGGAAGCATGATCCGTATGAGATTCCTCGTACGCGACCGGATCCTCGGCATCGGTGACGACTGGTGGATCGAGGACGAACACGGCCGGAAAGTGTTCCTCGTCGACGGCAAGGCGATGCGCCTGCGGGACACCTTCGAGCTGAAGGACGCCCACGGTCGGGTCCTGATCGACATCCACCAGAAGATGTTCGCCCTGCGCGACACCATGGTGATCGAACGGGACGGCGAGGCCCTGGCCCGGATCAAGCGCAAGCGGCTCTCCCTGCTGCGCAACCACTACCGGGTCTCCCTGGTGGACGGCACCGAACTGGACGTCAGCGGCAAGATCCTGGACCGTGAGTTCGCCGTCGAGTACGACGGCGAACTCCTCGCGCTCATCTCCCGCCGCTGGCTGACCCTCCGCGACACGTACGGCGTGGACGTCGTACGGGAGGACGCCGACCCGGCGCTGCTCATCGCGGTGGCGGTGTGTGTGATCCACCTCGCCGAGAAGGAGGGGGAGGAGGACTGACGGGCCCTAGCCGCGGTGCCGGGGCGGCTCCAGGCCCAGGACCCGGTCCTTCAGCGCCGGGAACTGTTCGCGGGTCACGGCCACCTCCGCCGGGTCGATGTCGACGGTGAGGACCTCCTCGCCGGGGCCGGCCTCCGCGAGCACCTCGCCCCACGGATCCACCACGATCGAGTGACCGGCCTGCGGAACTCCGGCGTGCGTCCCGGCCGTTCCACAGGCGAGCACGAACGCCTGGTTCTCCACCGCCCGCGCCCGAGCCAGCAGCGTCCAGTGCGCGCGTCGCCGTTCGGGCCAGCCCGCCGGGACCACCAGCGTCTCGGCGCCGGCGTCGACCAGTCCGCGGAAGAGTTCGGGGAAACGGAGGTCGTAGCAGGTGGCCACGCCGAGCGTGGTCCCGGGCAGCCGGACCGTCACCAGGTCCCGGCCCGCGCCCATCAGCACGGCCTCGCCCTTGTCGAAGCCGAAGCGATGGATCTTGCGGTAGACCGCGGCCGGTTCACCGGAGGGGGAGAGGACGAGAGACGTGTTGTAGAGGGTGCCGTCAGGGGCCCGCTCGGGAAAGGAGCCGGCGTGCAGCCACACGCCCGCGTCGCTCGCCGCCTTGGCCATCGTCTCGTAGGTCGGACCTTCGACCGGCTCGGCCTCGCGGCCGAACTCCTCGTAGGCGAAGGCGCCGGTGGTCCACAGTTCGGGCAGTACGACGAGGTCGGCCCCGCTCTGCTCCCGCACCAGCGCGGCCGCGCGCCGCCTCCGGGAGTCGACCGGTTCACCCTCGTCCACATCGATCTGGATCAGCGAGGCGCGCACACTACCACCGTCCTGGCATTCGAGTCGTCCACACGGGCCTACGATCGTCACACGAAAGCACTGCCGGGGTGCCTTTCAGCAGCGTAACTTAGCCTCTCAAGACGCCCGCCGAAGTGCAGCCGCCGCCCGCTGGCAATGCCGCCACCACCTGCCCGTGTACCGACCGCCGAGGGGTCCCGTTCCGTGAGTCTGCATCCCACCCTCCAGCCCTACGCCGACGCCTGGACGCACTCCATCGAAGCGATATCGGAGATGGTGCAGCCGCTTGTCGAGGGCGAGTGGAACCGGCGGACCCCCTGCCCGGGCTGGTCGGTGCGGGACATCGTGTCCCATGTCATCGGCATGGACTGCGAGATGCTCGGCGACCCGCGCCCCATCCACGCCCTGCCGCGCGACCTCTTCCACGTCGCCACCGAGCACCAGCGGTACATGGAGATGCAGGTCGACGTCCGCCGACACCACACGGCGCCGGAGATGACGGCCGAGCTGGAGTACACGGTCATCCGCCGCAACCGCCAGCTGCGCAACGAGTCCCGTGACCCCGGCACCCTGGTCCGCGGACCGCTGGGCACGGAGATCACCCTGGAACAGGCCTACCGGGCCCGGGCGTTCGACGTCTGGGTGCACGAGCAGGACCTGCGCACGGCCCTCGGCCACCCCGGCAACCTGGACTCGCCCGGCGCGCACATCACCCGGGACATGCTGCTGGAGGCGCTGCCCAAGGTCGTGGCGCACGACGCGGCGGCCCCGCGCAGCTCGGCGATCGTGTTCGACGTGCACGGCCCGGTCGAGTTCCTGCGCACCGTCCGCGTCGACATCCAGGGCCGCGGCACGGTGGAGACCGCCCCCGCCCTCGGCCCCGCCGCCACGCTCACCCTCGACTGGGAGACCTACGTCCGCCTGGCCTGCGGCCGGGTCACCCCCGAGGCGGTGGCGGACCGGGTCAAGACGGAGGGCGACCAGGACCTGACGGCGGCGATCCTGCGGAACTTCACGGTGACGCAGTAACTACCAAGCTGCGGGCAATCGTGCCGCTGGGGCGGCACGGGTGGGCGCAGCGACACCCGTCGAGCGACCCCACCCGGCCCCCACACCAGCACAGGGCACCTAGGCGGGAACGTGCACTGTCTCCACCCGGCTCGCCACCAACCGCTCCCGCTCCCGCCGAGCCGCCCGCCCCCGCAACCGCAGGATCTGGCTGACCCCGAGCGCCTGGAGGACGAACACCGCGGAGAACGCCACGGCGTAGTCGTCCCCGGTCGCGTCCAGCAGCACACCGATCGCGAACAGCGTCGTCATCGAGGCGATGAAGCCACCCATATTGGTGATGCCGGACGCCGTGCCCTGTCGCTCGGGCGGGTTGGCCGGCCGGGCGAAGTCGAAGCCGAGCATCGACGCCGGCCCGCACGCCCCGAGCACCGTGCACAGCACCAGCAGGAGCCACATCGGCGCCCGCTCCCCGGGGTACGCGAGCGTCACCGCCCACAGCAGCGCGGTGGCGCCCACGGTGCCCAGCGCCAGCGGCAGCCGCGCCGCGTGGTGCCGGGCGACGATCTGGCCGTAGACCAGGCCGATCACCATGTTGGACAGCACGACGAGGGTGAGGAGTTCGCCGGCCGTGGCGCGGCTGAGGCCCTGCGCCTCGACCAGGAACGGCAGGCCCCACAGCAGCAGGAACACCATCGCCGGGAACTGGGTGGTGAAGTGCACCCACAGGCCCAGCCGGGTGCCCGGCTCCCGCCACGCCGCGGCGATCTGCCGGCGGACGTAGGCCGCGCCCTGGTGCGGGGACGGCTCCGGCTCCTGGCCCTCGGGGTGGTCCTTCAGGAACAGCAGGGTCAGGGCCAGGACGACGGCGCCGGCCAGCGCGCTGCCCGCGAACGCCGGGGTCCAGCCGATGCCGTGCAGCAGCCGGGACAGGAGCAGGGTGGAGACCAGGTTGCCCGCCATGCCGACCAGCCCCGCGAGCTGCGCGACCAGCGGCCCGCGCCGGGCCGGGAACCAGCGGGTGCCGAGCCGGAGCACGCTGATGAAGGTCATCGCGTCACCGCAGCCCAGCAGTGCCCGGGAGGCGAGCGCGGTGCCGTAGGAGGGGGAGAAGGCGAAGCCCAGCTGCCCGGCGGTGAACAGCACCGCCCCGATGCTCAGCACCTTCTTGGTGCCGAGCCGGTCGACCAGCAGGCCGACGGGTATCTGCATGCCCGCGTAGACCAGCAGCTGGAGGATGGAGAACGTGGAGAGGGCGGAGGCGCCCACGTGGAAGCGGTCGGCCGCGTCCAGGCCGGCCACCCCCAGCGACGTACGGAAGATGACGGCGACGAAGTAGACGGCCACACCTATGGACCACACGGCGACGGCCCGGCGGCCGCCCGGCGGGTCACCCGGGAGGGTGGCGCTCCGCACCGTGGCGCTCATCGGACCTCACCCCGGGCGAGGTGCGAGAACCAGCTGACATGCCGGTGGACGACCCCGACGGCCGCCTCCGCGTCGCCGGCGCGCAGCGCGTCCAGGATCTCCGCGTGCTCGGCGAGCGTCTTGGCGATCCGGTCGGGGTGGGAGTGCATGACGGCGACGCCCATCCGCAGCTGGCGGTCGCGCAGCTGGTCGTAGAGCCGGGAGAGGATCTCGTTGCCCCCGCTGCGCACGATCTCGGCGTGGAAGCAGCGGTCGGTGACCGCGGCGGCGGCCAGATCACCGGCGGCGGCCTGCGCCTTCTGCTGCTCCAGCAGCTCGGACAGCCGCTCCAGCAGGCCCGGCGGGGCGGGTACGGCCTTGCGGGCCGCGTGCTCCTCCACCAGCAGCCGGGTCTCCACCACATCCGCGATCTCCTGCGCGGAGACCGGCAGGACCAGGGCGCCCTTCTTCGGGTAGAGCCGGATGAGGCCCTCGGCCTCCAGCCGCAGCAGCGCCTCCCGGACGGGTGTGCGCGAGACCCCGACGGCCTCGGCCAGCTCACCCTCGGTCAGCAGGGTGCCGCCCTCGTAGCGACGGTCGAGGACACCCTGCTTGACGTGGGCGTACACGCGGTCGGCGGCGGGTGGCGGCTTGAGGGACTGGGTGGCGGGCTGCTCGACGGCCGTCTTCATGACCACAGGATAGATACAACACGTACGCAAGCGGCAGGACCGTCCATCATGCGGACGTGACGAAGCTCCCTCGCAGCGACCGCACAACCTTCTGTGCTACTTACGTGTCACACACGTGCGGCCCCCCTCCCGTTTGCCACCTCAACTAGGCCGCACTTCAGGGGCATTCAAGACATTCGAGGTACATCACTTTGATTACCGGCATCACGGGCACCCGCCTCCGCAGAGCCGCCGCCGTCGTCGTCACGTCCGGCGCGCTGCTCACCACCGGTGCCCTCACCGCAGCGCCTGCCCAGGCCGTCACCACGCCCTCGATCGTGGCCAAGGGCGGGTACCTCATGAACGACGCGAACGGCTCGCAGCTGTTCGACAAGAAGAAGGACACCCGGCTCGCCACCGGCTCCACCACCAAGATCATGACGGCCAAGGTCGTGCTCGCGCAGTCGAACCTGAACCTCGACTCCAAGGTCACGATCAAGAAGATCTACAGCGACTACGTCGTCAAGAACAACGCCTCCCAGGCGCACCTGATCGTCGGCGACAAGGTGACCGTCCGCCAGCTGCTGTACGGCCTGATGCTGCCGTCCGGCTGCGACGCCGCCTACGCGCTCGCCGACAAGTACGGCACGGGCTCCACCACTTCCGCGCGCGTGAAGTCCTTCATCGGCAAGATGAACACCGCCGCCACGAACCTGGGGCTGAAGAACACTCACTTCGACTCCTTCGACGGCATCGGCAACGGCAACAACTACTCGACGCCGCGCGACCTGACGAAGATCGCCAGCAGCGCGATGAAGAGCTCCACGTTCCGCACGGTCGTCAAGACGAAGTCGTACACCGCGAAGACGATCACGAAGACGGGCAGCATCCGCACGATGAACCCGTGGAAGAACACCAACGGGCTCCTCAGCAGCTACAGCGGCACCATCGGCGTGAAGACCGGCTCCGGCCCGGAGGCCAAGTACTGCCTGGTCTTCGCCGCGACCCGGAACGGCAAGACGGTCATCGGCACCGTCCTCGCCTCCACCTCCATCGCCCAGCGCGAGGCGGACGCGAAGAAGCTCCTCAACTACGGCTTCGCCAAGCTCGGCTGACATCCGGACAGACAGCCATGAGGGCCCGCCGCGACAAGCGGCGGGCCCTTTGTGCTGCGCCCGGCACCCCGCGATGGCACGCATGGTGCTAGTGTCATTGGCACCATGCTGCTGCGTCTGGACAAGACCGACACCCGCCCCCTGCACGAGCAGGTGGCGGCGGCGATCCGGCGGGCCGTCGCCGAGGGCGAGTGCCGCGCCGGCGACCGGCTGCCCTCGGCCCGCGACCTCTCCACGGCCCTGGACATCAACGTGAACACCGTCCTGCGCGGCCTGCGCGAACTGCGGGACGAAGGGCTGCTGGAGTTCCGCCGGGGCCGGGGGATCACCGTCGCCGAGGGCGCGGCCCGGCGCTCCGGACTGCAGATCAGGGTGCGGGAACTGGTCGCGGAGGCATCCCGGCTGGGCTACAGCCGCACCGACCTCATCGACATGATCCGGGGGACCTCATGACGCACGGGGACGACACGAAGCCCGACCGGGGCCGCCCAGGGCTCCTCGGCTCGGCAGCGACCGTCACGGCCGTCCTCGCCGTACTCGCCGTCCTCGCCGGCCTGCCCTGGGTCGCGCGCGGCCGGCTTCCCGACCGGCTGGCGACCCACTGGAGCGGCGGTGACGTCCCCGACGGATCGATGCCGCTGTGGGCGGCCTCCCTGTTCCCTGCGGGTGTCTGGCTGGTGGTCGCCCTCGCGGTGAGCGCCGGATGGCGCCCCTCGCGGACGACCGCGCGCCCCTGGCGGGCGCTGGCGCTGGTGCCCACGGGGGTGGTGCTCGTCGGCGCGCAGGTCTCCGTCGTCCGGGCGAACCTCGACCGCACGGACTGGCACGAGGCCCGTCAGCCGGTCGTCGGTGTGGCGGTGGTCCTGGCGCTGGCGGGGATCGCCGGCGCGGTGGCCTGGCGGCTGACCCCGCGTACCGTCACCGCACCGGCCGCCACCACTCCCGCGCTGGACCTGCCCGAGGGCGAACGGCTGGTGTGGTTCTCCCGCACGGCCAACCCCTGGCTGCGCCTGCTGGCGGCGGTGGCGGGCCTGATCGCCGCACTCGCGCTGGTGGCCCTGGCCGTCGGCCTGGCGGACCCCGCCGGGCTCTGGCCGGTGTGCGCGGTCTGCGCCGTCACGGCGCTCGCCGGCGCCGTCTTCTCCTCGGTCCAGGCGAAGGTGTCGGAGGCGGGCCTGGAGGTGTCGTTCGGTCCGCTCGGCTGGCCCGCCCGCCGCTGGACCCCGGCCGCCATCGAGTCCGCCCGCGCGGAACGGCGGCTGCCGTCCCAGGTCGGCGGCTGGGGCTACCGGCTCAGCGGCCTCGGTACGACGGTCATGCTCCGCGCCGGCGACTGCCTGGTCGTACGCCCCCGGGGCCGGCGCACGGACTTCGCGGTGAGTGTGGACGACGCCGAGCGGGGCGCGGCCCTGCTCAACGCCCTGCGGACCCGGCGGCCCGACGGGACGGCGCGCGGCTAGGCTGAGCCGATGCGCGTCCAGGGGGAGGATGAGGGCCGCGCGGAGCCCTGGGACACGGCCGCCGCGCTGGTCCGGGCCGCGCAGGGCGGGGACGCCCTGGCCATGGACGAACTGCTGGCGCTCGTCACGCCGTACGTGACCCGGCTGTGCCGCCCGATCGCCCCGCACGACGTCGCCGACGCCGTCCAGGAATCCCTGCTGGCCGTCTTCAAGGGCCTGCGCGGACTGCGCGACCCGCAGGCCTTCTACGGCTGGTTGCGCACCGCCACCGTGCGCGAGGCGGTGCGTGTCGCCCGCCGCACCTCCGCCGAGGAACCGGCCGACCCCGACGACCTCGCCCGCCTCGGCGGACTGCGTGCGGAGGCCGACGGCGAACTCCCGGCCGACGTCCGGGACGTCCTGGCCCGGCTGCCCGTCCGGCACCGCGCGGTCCTGGTGCTGCGCGAGCTGGAGGGGCTGGACGAGGCCGCCGTCGCCGAGCTGCTCAGAGTGCCCCAGGGCACGGTCAAGTCCCGGTTGCACCGGGCCCGTTCCTCCTTCCGGAAAGCGTGGACACGATGAGTGCCGACCCCGTACGACGGCTTCGGGTACTGGCCGCGGGCCTGCACGCCGGGATGTACGCCGAGGAGCACCTCCCCCTGCCGTACGACCAGGTGTGGCAGGTCGCCGCCGACCTGCGCACGGAACTCCCCCATCTGGTCCCGTTCCTCCGGGAGTTCCGGGTGCCGGCCGGCGACGCGGACCGCAAGCAGGCGCTCGCGGTGGGCCGTTCGGGTCTGACGGAGACCTTCGAGGTACGGCTCGCCCCCGGCTGGTGCCTGATGCAGTCCCGGCTGGTCGTGGGCGGCATGGCGGCCGTACCGGAGGCCGGCGGCACCCGCTTCGCCGTCCTCGGCGCCACCCGCCCGACCGCGCTGCGCCCCGCCCAGTGGCTCTACGGCCGTCTGGTCGGCGAACGGCGCGGGCGGGCGTTCGTCCGGCGGGTGGCCGAGCGGGCGGCACTGCGCTAGGGGCCGTCAGCGAGGGAAGTGCTCGCGGACGGCGTCCGCCACCTCCCCGGGCCGCTCCTGCGGCAGATAGTGACCGGCGCCGGGAACGAGCCGCACGCTCAGCTCGTCGGTGTACGGCTCCGCGCCCGCCAGCAGCGACGGTACGACGACGGTGTCCCGTTCCCCGCCGAGCAGCAGCGTCGGCACGGTGAGCCGGTGCCGACGCCAGGTGCCGCGGACGAGCGCGGGGATGTCGTGCAGCACGTACTGCCAGAACAGGGACTGCACGGCGGCGGCGCCGGCCGAGGTCGCGGTGGCGTACTCGGTCAGCTCGGCCTCCGTCCACACGGCCCGGTCGGCCACCTGGTGCCGCAGCAGGAAGCGGGTGAAACCGGGCCAGTGGCGCAGCACGGCGCGCCCGAGCACCGGGTACTCGATGAACGCGGTGTACCACAGCCGCCACAGGTTGGGCAGGACCGCGCGGTGCCGCGGCCAGGGGTGGGACATGTTCAGCGCGAGATACCCGGTGAACCGCTCCGGCGCCCGCAGGCACAGCCGGAACCCCAGGTGCGCTCCCCAGTCGTGCCCGACGAGCCCGACCGGCTCGCCGAGTCCCAGCGCGTCGAGGAGGGCGAGGGCGTCGTCCGCCAGAGCGTCCATGTCGTAGCCGCGCCGGGTGAGCCCCGACCAGCCGAAGCCCCGCAGGTCCGGGCAGAGCAGCCGGTATTCGCCGGACAGCTGCCCGGCGACCTTGTGCCAGGCGTACCAGTGCTGCGGGAAGCCGTGCAGCATCAGCAGCGGGGTGCCGCTGCCCCCGTACTCGGCAAGATGCAGCCGGGTACCGCGTACGGTGACGTACCGGTGAACGGCATGACGGTCCTCCGGCAGCGCCCTCGAGTCCCTCGAATCCATCTCTGACCCCTCTCACACCGGCACGGCCCCCCCGTCGGGCCCGCGTCGCGGAGTCAGGAGTGGGGCTGCGCGCGAAAGGTTCCGCCTTGATTTGTCACTGCACACAAGGACGGCCTGGCGCAGGCGAATTCGTGTTCTTCCCTCGCAATCGTGAACATCACCGATTTCTGATGGCATATGCCGTTTGCTTCCCTCTACGTTCCGTTGCGGAAGGAGGTTCGCATGAACGAACCCAAGAAGCAGTCCGACTCCGCCCGACAGCACGAGGCGATCGACGTCAGCGACTTCGTGTACGCGGCGACCGGAGCCCGTGTCCGCCGGCTGACGATGCCGGACGGGAGCCACTGGTTCCCGGCGGTGGATGTCTGCAAGGAACTGGGGCACACCAACTCTCGGAAGGCTCTCGCCGACCATGTCCCCGAAGAGCACCGAGAGATTCTTGAGACCGTAACTGGAGGTTACGGTCTCAGCATTCCCGCAGGTAGGGAGTGGCGCCGAGACTTGCAACTCATCGATCTCCAAGGCCTGATCCTCCTTGTCCAGGCCTGCACCAAAGCCTCCTGCGCCCCCTTCAAACAGTGGGCCGCCGAAGTCATCGAGACCGTGCAGCGGGAGGGTTCTTACACTCTCGAAGAGGCCGAGGTACAGCCGACCGAGCCGGGCGCTCCCATCGCGTACGCCATGCCCGAGCAGGTCGCGGAAGCCATCGTCCGGCTCGAAGCGCGCAACCTCCAGCTGGACGAGGAGTTTGCGAACGGGCAGCGTGAGTCGATCGATCTCCAGAAGGAGACGCTCGCCGTCCAGAAGGAGACGCTGACCGTCCAGCGGGAGATGCTCGCCATCCACAGGGAGACCCTGGCGACGCAGAAGGCCACGCTCGCCGTGCAACAGGCCATGGTCCGGGCGATGGAACGCATCGCGGACCGGTTCGACGCCCTCGTCCTCGACCGTCGGGCGCCCGGCGTCCACCTCGCGGCATCGCCGCCCACCACGGAGTCCGTTCTGGCCGACTGGCGGCAGCGGTTGTCCGTGACGGCGGACGTGTGGACGGTGGCCGTGGTCATCGCCCCGATCCTTGTGGAGAAGGGTGAGCTGCGGGAGCCGCTGGAGGCTGTCGCGGCTTGTACCGGTCTCTCGGTGCACCGCGTGAATGAATGCCTCCGCCTGCTGCGCAAGCACGCCTGCATCCGCTCGCGGGGCGGGGCGGAGGACGGAGCGCCGGTGTACGTGCTCAACCGGAGCTGAGAGTAGAAGAGAGAAGAGAGGGGGGCGGTCGCAAGCAGAAGTTGCGGCCGTCCCCCTTCACGTCTCAGACATTACCCCCCGAGGCGGGTTCTCACGCCCAGGTGATCAACCTTTTCGGCTGTTCCAGGATCGCCGCCACGTCGGCCAGGACCTTGGAGCCCAGTTCGCCGTCGACCAGGCGGTGGTCGAAGCTCAGGGCCAGGGTGGTGACCTGGCGGGGCTTCACCTTGCCCTTGTGGACCCACGGCTGGAGCTTGATCGCGCCGATCGCGAGGATCGCCGACTCGCCCGGGTTGAGGATCGGGGTGCCCGTGTCGACGCCGAAGACGCCGACGTTGGTGATGGTCACCGTGCCGCCCTGCATCGCCGCGGGGGAGGTCTTGCCCTCGCGTGCCGTCGCCACCAGCTCGCCCAGCGCCTCCGCCAGCTGCGGGAGCGTCTTGTCGTGGGCGTCCTTGATGTTCGGGACGATCAGGCCACGGGGGGTGGCCGCCGCGATGCCCAGGTTGACGTAGTGCTTGAGCACGATCTCCTGGTTCGCCTCGTCCCAGGAGGCGTTGATGTCCGGGTTGCGCTTGATGGCGACCAGCAGGGCCTTGGCGATCAGCAGGAGCGGGTTCACCCGCAGGCCCTGCAGCTCCTTGTCCTGCTTGAGCTCCTCCACCAGCTTCATCGTGCGGGTCACGTCCACCGTCACGAACTCGGTGACGTGCGGTGCCGTGAACGCCGAGCCGATCATCGCCTGCGCGGTGGCCTTGCGGACACCCTTGACCGGGACACGGGTCTCGCGTCCGGTGTCGTACGCCGCCACGGGCGCCGGGGCGGCGGGCGCGGCCGGGACCGGGGCGACCGGCTCGGCGGCCTGCGGTGCGGCCGCCGCGTGGACGTCCTCGCGGGTGATGATGCCGTCCGGGCCGGACGGGATGACCACAGTCAGGTCGACGCCCAGGTCCTTGGCCAGCTTGCGCACCGGAGGCTTGGCCAGCGGGCGGGGCTTGTCGGCGACGGCGCCGCCGTGGCCGTTCAGCTCCGCCTGGATCGCCTGCGCCGCCGCCGGGACGGTGACCTCGGGGCCCTTGCGGGGGCGGCGCTTGGTGGAGGACGTCGCCACGCCGTAGCCGACGAGGACCGGCTGGCGGCCCTGCGGCTTCGACTCCTTCGGCTCCTCGGGCTGCGCGGGCTCCGCCTCCGGCTGCTCGGCGGGCGCCTCGGGCGCGGCACCGCCGGCCACGGCCACCGCGATGATGGCCGTGCCCACGTCCACCGTGGTGCCCTCGGGGAAGTGCAGTTCGCGGACCACGCCGTCGTAGGGGATGGGCAGTTCGACGGCCGCCTTCGCCGTCTCCACCTCGCAGACCACCTGGCCGTCCGTCACCGTGTCACCCGGCTGGACGTACCACTTGAGGATCTCGGCCTCGGTGAGTCCCTCGCCCACGTCGGGCATCTTGAACTCGCGTACGGACGCATCCGTCATCGTCGTCACGACCCTCTCCTCAGTACGCCAGCGAGCGGTCGACGGCGTCGAGCACGCGGTCCAGGTCCGGCAGGTACTCCTCCTCCAGGCGGGCCGGCGGGTACGGGGCGTGGTAGCCGCCGACGCGCAGGACCGGTGCCTCCAGGTGGTAGAAGCAGCGCTCGGTGATCCGGGCGGCGATCTCCGCGCCGGAGCCGAAGAACACCGGCGCCTCGTGGACCACCACCAGGCGGCGGGTCTTCTCCACCGAGGCCTGGACGGCGTCGAAGTCGAGGGGGCTGACCGAGCGCAGGTCCAGGACCTCCAGGGACTTGCCCTCCTCGGCCGCGGCCGCCGCGACCTCCTGGCACAGCTTCACCATCGGGCCGTAGGCGGCCAGGGTGAGGTCGGTGCCCTCGCGGACCAGCTGGGCCTTGTGCAGCGGGGCGGGGATGGCCTCGAAGTCGACCTCGGCCTTGTCCCAGTAGCGCCGCTTGGGCTCGAAGTAGATCACCGGGTCGTCACTCTGGATGGCCTGCTGCATCATCCAGTAAGCGTCGGAGGCGTTGGACGGGCTGACGATCTTCAGGCCGGCCACGTGCGCGAACAGCGCCTCGGGGGACTCGGAGTGGTGCTCGACCGCACCGATGCCGCCGCCGTAGGGGATGCGGACGACGACCGGCATCTTGACCTTGCCCAGCGAGCGGGCGTGCATCTTGGCGAGCTGGGTGACGATCTGGTCGTAGGCCGGGAAGACGAAGCCGTCGAACTGGATCTCCACCACCGGGCGGTAGCCGCGCAGGGCCAGGCCGATCGCGGTGCCGACGATGCCGGACTCGGCGAGCGGGGTGTCGATGACCCGGCTCTCGCCGAAGTCCTTCTGCAGTCCGTCCGTCACCCGGAAGACACCGCCGAGCTTGCCGACGTCCTCGCCCATGACGAGGACCTTGGGGTCGGCGTCCAGGGCGCGGCGCAGCGACTCGTTGATGGCCTTGGCCATCGCCATCTTCTCGGCCATCTCAGTGACCCCCTTCATCGGCGAACGACGCCTGGTAGGCGGCGAACTGGGCGCGCTCCTCGTCGACGAGCGCGTGCCCGTCCGCGTACGCGTTCTCGAAGATGGCGAAGTGGTCCGGGTCGGGCATGGCGCGGACCGCTTCGCGCACTCGTTTGCCCAACGTCTCGGACTCGGATTCGAGTTCCGCGAAGAATCCCTCGTCCGCGTGGTTTGAAGCCTCCAGGTAGCGGCGAAGGCGCAGGATCGGGTCCTTCGCCTCCCAGGCCAGCCGCTCCTCGTCACCCCGGTACCGGGTGGGGTCGTCGGAGGTGGTGTGGGCGCCCATCCGGTAGGTGAACGCCTCCACCAGGGTGGGGCCCTCGCCGTTGCGGGCGCGCTCCAGCGCCCACTTGGTGACCGCCAGGCAGGCCAGGACGTCGTTGCCGTCGACCCGTACGCCCGGGAAGCCGAAGCCCTGCGCGCGCTGGTAGAGCGGCACGCGGCTCTGCTTCTCGGTGGGCTCGGAGATCGCCCACTGGTTGTTCTGGCAGAAGAACACCACCGGGGCGTTGTAGACCGCGGCGAAGGTGAACGATTCGGCCACGTCTCCCTGGCTGGAGGCGCCGTCGCCGAAGTAGGCGATGACCGCCGAGTCCGCGCCGTCCTTGGCCACGCCCATCGCGTAGCCGGTGGCGTGCAGCGTCTGGGAGCCGATGACGATCGTGTACAGATGGAAGTTGTTGCTGTTCGGGTCCCAGCCGCCGTTGTTCACGCCGCGGAACATGCCGAGCAGGTTGGTCGGGTCGACCCCGCGGCACCAGGCGACGCCGTGCTCGCGGTAGGTCGGGAAGACGTAGTCGTCCTCGCGGGTGGCGCGGCCGGAGCCGATCTGGGCGGCCTCCTGGCCGAGCAGGGAGGCCCACAGGCCCAGTTCGCCCTGGCGCTGCAGGGCGGTGGCCTCGGCGTCGAAGCGTCGGGTGAGCACCATGTCGCGGTAGAGGCCGCGCAGCTCGTCGGGGGTGATGCCGGCGACGTAGGCGTCGTACTCGGCGTTCTTGACCCGCTTGCCCTCCGGCGTCAGGAGCTGCACGAGTTCGGGGTCGGCGCTCTTCTTCGCGGTGCTGCGGGTGGTACGGGTGGTGCGCTTGGTGCCGGTGGCTCCGGTCGCGTCGCCGGTCGTGCCGGTCTTGCTGCCGGTGGTGCCGGCCTTGCCTGCGGCGGTGCGTCGCGGCTTGCGCGCGGCACTGCTCTCCACGGTCACGTGTGCTCCTCCGTCGTTCCGGCCCCCGGGGTTGCCGGTAGGCCAGTGCGGCTCACCTGTTTCGACCACCGGGCACGGGGTGGGTGCCACTCGGCCGGGAACAGGCGTGACAGGTGCCCCGGCGAGCGCCCTGCAACCAACACGTTACCCAGTGCGCCACATTTCTGTGAAACCCCATTTGACCTGCGATTTTGCTTGGATTTCCAAGTAAATCCAGGGGGTGCGGAAGCGCGCTGGTCACAGCCTTGCGGCCGTCCGGAGCAACCGCACGTTATCCCGCGCACCCAGCCTTCGGGAAGAGTTCTCTGTGAGACAGACCTCGCACACGAAGAAGGAAAAATCCGAGTATTTCTGCTCGGCGGCCAACGAGGAATGCAGTGACGTTCCCGGGCGGCGGCACAGGGCGCCCGCGGGCAAGCGGAAAAGCCCATCCCATGACCGAAAGCGACCGTCGGCGACTGCCTGTGACAAGCCCCAGCTCACAGGGGCGGCGCTTGCCCTAACATCTGCCGCGTGCCGCGCTCATGTGTACCCCCCCTCGTACCCCATGCGCCCCCTCTGGGCGCCCTGCTGCGCCTGTACGCCGCGGGTACCGCCCTCACCTGTGAGCCGGTCGACCAGGGCCTGCTCAACCGCGGCTACCGGCTCTGCACCACACGCGGACGCTATTTCCTCAAACACCATTTCGACCCGGACACGGCAGACCCCGCCGCCATCGAACGCCGGCACCGGGCCACCCAGCGCCTCGCCGACCTGGGCGTCCCGGTCGCGCTGCCGCTGGCGCACCGCGGGGGCCGCACGGTCGCCGTCGTCGGCGGCCACGCCTACGCCCTGCACCCCTGGATCGACGGCCGGCACCGCGACGGCGGCCAGCTCACCCGCGGGGAGAGCGCACGCCTGGGGGCGCTCCTGGGCGCCGTACACGCCTGTCTGGAGCGCGTGATGCCGCCCAAGGGGCGCACGCGCCCGGCGACCAGCCCGCACCCCGTGGAGAGCGCCGACCCGTCCGACACCTTCGCCCTCATCGACGACCTGCTCGCCCATGTGCGCCGGCAGCGCCCCGCCGACGCCTTCGACGAACTCGCCCGGCACCGGCTGCTGGAACGCCGCGCGCTCCTGGAGCAGCACGCGGACCGGCGCCCGCCGCGCGGCGGCTCGGTCGGCTGGGTGCACGGCGACTTCCACCCGTTCAACCTGCTCTACAAGGACGACGCCCCGGCCGCCATCGTCGACTGGGACCGGCTCGGCGTGCAGCCGCGCGCGGAGGAGGCCGTACGCGCCGCCGTGATCTTCTTCGTACGGCCCGCAGGGACGCTGGACCTGCCCAAAGTGCGTGCCTACGCGCGCGCGTACCGGCGCGCGGCCGGCGCCCCGCCCTCGGAGCTGGCGGCGGCCGTGCACCGGGTGTGGTGGGAGCGGCTGAACGACTTCTGGATGCTGCGCTGGCACTACGAGCGCGGCGACACGCGCGCGGACTGCCAGTTCCCGGCCGCGTCGGCGCTCGTGGTGTGGTGGACGCGCGAGTACGACGCGGTGTGCGACGCGTTCGTGCAGTGAGCGGCCGGCGTCACCTCAGGGTGACGCCGGCGCGGGCACCGTGGGTGTCCTTCAACCGGTGGTCTCGCCGGTGCCGCCGTCCGTCGTGGTCCCGCCGTCGGTGGTGGCGCCCTCCGCGGTTCCGCCGTCCGTCGTCCCCTCGATGGTGCCGCCGTCGACGGTCCCGTCGGTGGTGCCGCCGTCGGTGGTGCTGCCATCGGTCGTGCCGCCGTCGGTGGTGCCGCCGTCCGTCGGGTCCGAGGGCTCCGGGTCCGACGGCTCGCCGCTCGGGGTGGAACTGGCCGACTGCGACTGGCTGTACGACGGCGTGGTCGCCGGCGGCCAGCCGGAGCCGGTGCCCGTGTCCGAACCGGTGTCCGTGGACGTGTCGCTGGGCTCGCCCGTGTCCTTGTCGGACGGGGTCGCGGAGGGCGACTTCTTCTTCGTGTCCTTGGAGTGCGTCGTCGTCGGCTTGGTGTCGGTGCCGTCGCCGCCGCCGTGGCCACCGGTGCCCTTCAGCGCCAGCGCCACGCCCGCCGCGATCGCGATGACCGCGAGGACGGCCAGGATCCAGAGCTTGCCGCGTCCGCTGCCCTTGTTGCCGTGCCCCTCGAAGCCGCCCTCGTCGTCGCCTCCGTACCGGTTGGGCAGGATCGGCTGCGGGATCTGCGCGGTGCCGGCGCCGAAGTCGCCGGGGTGCTGCATCGCGGTCGTGCCCGCGAAGCCGCCCGCCGGGGTGCTGCGGCCGTCGTGCGTCTCCACCGGGCCGGTGTTCCAGGTGCCGGTGTGGCCGCCCTGGTCGTACAGCATCTGCAGGCCGTACTGGACCATGCCGCGCATCTCCTCGGCCGTCTGGAACCGGTCGTCGGGTTCCTTGGCGAGCGAGCGCATGACCAGGCCGTCCAGCTCCGGCGGGCAGCCGTCGGAGTACTCGGAGGGCGGGGTCGGGATGTCCTGGACGTGCTGGTAGACCACCGACAGCGGGGTCTCGCCGGTGAACGGGGGACGCAGCGCGAGGAGTTCGTAGAGGAGGCAGCCGGTCGCGTACAGGTCGGAGCGGTGGTCGACGGCCTTGCCGAGCGCCTGCTCCGGGGAGAGGTACTGGGGGGTGCCCATGACCATGCCGGTCTGCGTCATCGTTGTCGAGGCGCCGTGCAGGGCGCGGGCGATGCCGAAGTCCATCACCTTGACGGCGCCGCCATGGGTGATGATGACATTCGCCGGCTTGATGTCACGGTGCACGATGCCATGCTGATGCGAGTAGGCGAGCGCCTCCAGCACACCGGAGACGATGATCAGGGCCTGCTCGGGGCCCGGCGCCTCGGCGTTCAGCAGCAGGTCGCGGATGGTGCGGCCCTCGACCAGCTCCATGACGATGTACGGCACGGACTGACCGCCCACCATGTCCTCGCCGGAGTCGTACACGGCGACGATCGCGTGGTGGTTGAGGCCGGCCACCGACTGGGCCTCGCGCGTGAAGCGGGCCTTCGACGTCGGGTCCTCGGCCAGGTCGGCACGGAGCAGCTTGACCGCGACCGTACGGCCCAGACGGACGTCCTCGGCCGCGAACACCTCGGCCATGCCGCCCCGGCCCAGCCGGTGCGTGAGACGGTACCGGCCGTCGCCGACGAGCCCTCCGTTGCCCCACATCTCCGGCGCGTCTGACATGCCGCCGCCAGTCGCCTCGGGGTCGGACGGGCCCTGAGAGCGCTGCGTCTGTGCCATCAGTCCTCGCCGTCGTTTCTGCCCGCGGTGCGCGCGGTGTTGTCACGGTCTCCGTCGGCCACGCTACAGCCTCCGTGGGGGCCGCCGGTCCGGAACGAGCACCGGGACCGACCCGAGACGGACCGGTCATGAAACCCGTAGCAAACCCGTAGCACGCGCTGTCGTGCAAATTCTGTGTGCCGGTCGTACGCCCCCTGTAACGCTTGCGCGACGCTTCTTGCGCGTACGGTCACGGAACGGGCACCGAGCTTGACGTGTCAGTGCCCTCGGGCAGACTTGGCCGGGAATGAGACATTCGATCAAGGCCTGTTCGCCGGCTGTCGGCGCCGGACGGCCGGTGGGGGACGCGGAGAGATGAGCCAGGACGGCGCACACGGCCGGTACGCGGGGCAGGCGCTGGCCCAGGGCCGCTACCAGCTGCGCGACTTGCTGGGCGAGGGCGGCATGGCCTCGGTCCACCTGGCGTACGACGCGGTGCTGGACCGCCAGGTCGCGATCAAGACGCTCCACACCGAACTCGGCCGGGAGCAGGCGTTCCGCGAGCGCTTCCGCCGCGAGGCGCAGGCCGTGGCCAAGCTCACGCACACCAACATCGTCTCCGTCTTCGACACGGGCGAGGACGAGCTGAACGGCATGACGACGCCGTACATCGTCATGGAGTACGTCGAGGGCCGCCCGCTGGGCTCGGTCCTGGAGGAGGACATCCGCCAGTACGGCGCGATGCCCGCCGACAAGGCGCTGAAGGTCACCGCCGACGTGCTCGCCGCCCTGGAGATCAGTCACGAGAAGGGGCTGGTCCACCGCGACATCAAGCCGGGCAACGTGATGACGACCAAGCGTGGCGTGGTCAAGGTGATGGACTTCGGCATCGCCCGCGCCATGCAGTCCGGCGTCACCTCGATGACCCAGACCGGCATGGTCGTCGGCACCCCGCAGTACCTCTCGCCCGAGCAGGCCCTCGGCCGTGGCGTGGACGCCCGCTCCGACCTGTACTCGGTCGGCATCATGCTGTTCCAGCTGGTCACCGGGCGGCTGCCGTTCGACGCGGACTCGCCGCTGGCGATCGCGTACGCGCATGTGCAGGAGGAGCCGGTGGCGCCCTCCTCGATCAACCGTTCGCTGCCGCCCGCGGTGGACGCGCTGGTCGCCCGCGCCCTGAAGAAGAACCCGAACGAGCGTTTCCCGACCGCCGAGTCCATGCGCGACGAGTGCCTGCGCATCGCCGCCTCCTTCCAGGCGGCCCCGCCGAGCATCGTGCCGGGCGCCGGGCCGACGCAGAGCGGGTCCGGTGTCGGCTCCGCGGTGTTCCCGCCGGTCGACGGCGCGGCCCCGGCGCCGCACGGGCAGGTGCAGACGCCGTACCAGCCGGCTCCGGCCCCGACGCCCGCCCCGAACCCGTACAGCCAGCCGACGCCTTCCCCGGCCTACGGCTACCCGCAGCAGGGCGGCTACCAGACGCCTCCCGTGGGCTACGGCCCGCAGGGCGTCCAGACCCCGCCGCCGTACACGATCTCGCCGGGGCCCGCCGGGCAGCCGGCCGGGCGGCCCGCCGGCGGCGGCCGGAGCAAGCGACCGCTGGTCATCGGCTCCGTCGCGGTGGCGGCCGTCGTGGTCGTCGGGCTGGTCGTCGCGCTGACCCTGAAGAAGGGCGACGACGGCGCAGACGGCGGCTCCGGCGGCTCCAGCGCCTCGGCGTCCGCGTCCCACCGGGCGGGCTACCGCGGGCCGGACCCCAGCCGGCAGATCGACAAGGAGAAGTGCAGCGACCCGCAGGAGTCGTGGAAGGACCCGGACAAGGTCGAGCTGCCCGACTTCCGGTACAAGGACCTCACCTCCGTGAAGAAGTGTCTGCAGGCCGCGGGCTGGAAGTGGAACATCAAGCACCAGGACGACAACACCTGGGGCGACGGAACCGTCCTCAACCAGTTCCCCACGCAGGGCACCGATGTCGACCCGGACAACGTGGGCTCCATCGAGCTGAGCGTCTCGACGGGCAACCCCCCGCAGTGACATAGGTCGGGCCCGGCGGTCACCCGCCGGGCCCTTCGTCTGTCATGGCTTACCGATGCGGTCCGCGCCCGCGGGGCAGGCCCGCACTCACAGGTACGGCCCGCCCGAACGGCCCGCCACGTGGTGGTCGTCGCCGCCCTCGTGGCCGGACACACCGGGCGGGAGCGCGCGGCGCATCTGCTCCAGCTGAGCCCGCGCGGCCATCTGCTGGGCGAACAGCGTCGTCTGGATCCCGTGGAAGAGGCCCTCCAGCCAGCCCACCAACTGCGCCTGCGCGATCCGCAGTTCCGCGTCGCTGGGGGTGGCGTCGTCGGTGAACGGCAGCGAGAGCCGCTCCAGTTCCTCGACCAGTTCCGGGGCCAGGCCGTCCTCCAGCTCCTTGACCGAGCTGGCGTGGATCTCCTTCAGCCGGACCCGGCTGGCCTCGTCGAGAGGAGCCGCGCGCACCTCCTCCAGAAGCTGCTTGATCATGCTGCCGATCCGCATGACCTTGGCCGGCTGTTCCACCTGCTCCGTCACCGGGGTCTCACGGGAGTCCTCGTCCCCACCGCCGAGCGCCATCCCGTCCTGGCCCACGACAAGGATCTGGGGATTCTCCGGCGACCGTTCGTTCCTCGGCATCTCCATGCCGCCATTCTCTCGCACGCCATTACCTCATCACCGTGGTGCCCCCTTGTGGGGCTGATCCACCGTTTAGACCTGTCGGAGCAATATGAAATGCCCCATTGGGCATTGAATGTGAGGCTTGTTCCCGTCGGTTATCCATCAGTCACGACACCTGGGCTCCGGGAGGTCACCGACGTGACTCCACGCCTGAGACTCACATTCCGATGCCTCCGGCTGCTGGTCGTCCTCACGGCGGCGACCCTGCCTGCGTACGGCACCGCCGTCGCGCACGGCAGCCCGCCGCCGTACACCACCGAGCCGGGGCCCGTCCGCCCGCCCGCCGTCGGACACGGCGAGGAGCGGCCCGGGCCCACGCGGGAAGCGGCCCCGCGGCACCCGATCCCGGGCCGCGGACACCCGCAGCAGGCTCCCCCGGGCCCCGGCCACCCGGGCCGGACGCAGTCCCCCGGCACCGGCTTCGCCCCGCCGGACTCGCCGGCCGCCCTGCCCATACCGTCCGACTCCGCCTCGGCCTCGGTCCGCCCCTATCGCCCGCTCGCCTCCACCGAGCCCTCCCGCGCGGGCAGCCGGGCCGGTGAGGGGCGGATGCGGCCGGGCCGGCCGGACGGGCCCGCGGCCGACGTGGAGGGTGACGACGACTCCACGTCCGCCACCCCCGCCGCGCAGCCGGCCGAGCCGGAGACCACCGTCGTACCGGGCGCCTCCGAGCCGCCCGAGGAGGCCGGCCTCGGCTCCGCCACGACCCCGCCGCAGCCCACCGCCCAGCAGGCGGCCCAGCAGGGCGAAGCTCCCACGGAGCCGGTCCTGCAGATCCTCCCGCTGGGCAGCGGCCTGGTCCTCATAGGCCTGGGCCTCGGCCTGGCACTTCTGGGCCTGCGCCTGCGCAGGGACTGACCGCCCGGCCTCGGCCCGCCGCTACGGCACCACCAGCAGCACCTTTCCGATGTGTCCGCTCGCCTCCACCACACGGTGCGCCTCGGCCGCCTGCGGCATCGGCAGCTCGCGGTCCACGACCGGGCGGACGTGCCCGCCGGCGAGCAGCGGCCACACATGCTCGCGTACGGCGGCGACGATGGCCGCCTTCTCCTCCAGCGGGCGGGCGCGCAGCGAGGTCGCGCTGATCGCGGCCCGCTTGTTCAGCAGCGCGCCGATGTTCAGCTCGCCCTTCACCCCGCCCTGCATACCGATGATCGCCAGACGCCCGTTGACAGCGAGGGCCTGGACGTTGCGGTCCAGGTACTTGGCGCCCATGTTGTCGAGGATGACGTCGGCGCCCGCGCCGCCGGTGGCCTGCTTGATCTCGGCGACGAAATCCTGCTCGCGGTAGTTGATGAGCACGTCCGCGCCCAGCTCGGCGCAGCGGTCCAGCTTCTCCTTCGTGCCCGCGGTCACGGCGACCCTGGCACCGACGGCCTTGGCGAGCTGGATCGCCATGGTGCCGATGCCGCTGGAGCCGCCGTGCACCAGCAGCGTCTCGCCCGGGCGCAGATGGGCGACCATGAAGACGTTGGACCAGACCGTGCAGACGACCTCGGGCAGCGCCGCCGCCTGCCTCAGGTCGACACCCTCGGGCACGGGCAGCAGCTGCCCGGCCGGTACGGCGACCTTCTCGCCGTACCCGCCGCCCGCGAGCAGGGCGCACACCGGGTCGCCGACGGCCCAGCCGGAGACGCCGGGGCCGAGCGCGGCGACCCTGCCGGAGCACTCCAGGCCGGGGTAGGGGGAGGCGCCGGGCGGGGGGTTGTAGAAGCCCTGGCGCTGCAGGACGTCGGCACGGTTGACGGCGCTGGCCACCACCTCGACCAGCACCTCGCCCTCGCCGGGTACCGGATCGGGGACCTCGCCCCACACCAGCGCCTCGGGACCACCAGGTTCGGGAATCGTGATCGCATGCATGCCGGTGACGCTACTCCGCACCGGTGCGGTCAGCCGCGTGGCAGGGGGCGGGTGTCCGGGGCGACCTGGGCGCCGGGGGTCGCGCGGACGATGGTGATGAGCCGGTCCGTCAGCTGGAGGGTGCCGACGGACGGATCGTCGTAGCCGAGCACCCGGTGGCCGCGGACGACGCTCAGCACGAGGTCGTCCGTGTCGCGTGGCTTCCTGCCCACCTCGGCGCGGACCACCGGCCGCTCGACGAGGTCCAGCCCGCTGCCCTGCTGGATGAGGTCCTCCATCACCATGCCGGCGGCGGGGCTGAGCACGGAGAGACCGAGCAGCCGGCCGGCCGCGCTGGCACTGGTGATGACCGCGTCGGCCCCGGACTGCCTGAGCAGCGGGGCGTTCTCCTCCTCGCGCACCGCGGCCACGATCTTGGCGCCGCGGTTGAGCTGGCGGGCCGTCAGTGTGACCAGGACGGCGGTGTCGTCGCGCTGCGGGGCGACGATGATCTGCCGGGCCTTGTGCAGCTCGGCCCGTTTCAGCACGTCACTGCGGGTCGCGTCGCCTATGACGCCGGCGTAGCCCTCGGCGGTCGCCGCCTCGATCGCCTTGGAGCTGGGGTCGACCACGACCACCTGCTCCTTCCTCAGCCCGGTCGCGCAGACGGTCTGAAGGGCCGACCGCCCCTTGGTACCGAAGCCGACGACGACGGTGTGATCACGCAAGGTGGACCTCCAGCGGTTCAGGCGCCATTCCTCGCGGGTCCGTTCGGTGAGGACCTCCAGCGTGGTGCCGACCAGGATGATCAGGAACAGCACGCGCAGGGGCGTGATGACGAAGATGTTGGTGAGCCGGGCGCCGTCGCTGACCGGGGTGATGTCGCCGTATCCGGTGGTGGAGAGGGTGACGGTCGCGTAGTAGAACGCGTCGAGCAGATCGACGGGGCCGTCGGAGTTGTCGCGGTAGCCGTCGCGGTCGGCGTAGACGACGAAGGCGGTGGCGACCAGCACCACCAGGGCCATGACCAGCCGTTTGACGACCTGGCGGATCGGGCGGTCCACCACTTTCCTCGGGAGTTTCACCCGATGGGTCACCAGGTGTTCGTCCGCCTGGCGGGCGATGGCGTCATGGCCCGGGAGTTTCACGTGAAACACACCCCGATCCCGGCGGTCGCCCAGGGCAGGTCCAGCAGCTCCGTCTCCTCGCCCTGCCGGGCCCCGCCCGGGGGTACGACGGCCAGCGCGTCGGCGGCGGCGATGCCGCGGAGCATGGCCGGGCCGTTGTAGTGCAGCGGCAGGGCATGGTCACCGCGCAGCACCACGGGGATGAGCCGGGTGTCGTGCGGGTGCCCCTGCACCGCCTCCCTGAGCGGCAGCGTGTACGGCTCGGGGGCGGGGTGGGCGGCGAGGGTCCGCAGCAGTGGTTCGGCGAGCGTGAGCAGGCCGGAGACGGCCGCGAGGGGGTTGCCGGGCAGACCGACGAGGTGCTGGTGGTCCTGGATGCGGGCCAGCAGCATGGGGTGGCCGGGGCGCACCTTGACGCCGTCGACGAGGAGCTCGGCGCCGATGCGCTCCAGGGTCGGGTGGACGTGGTCGACGGGTCCGGCCGCGGTGCCGCCCGTGGTGACGATCAGGTCGGCGTCGGAGCCGGTGACGGCCTTGCGGAGGGCCTTGGCGTCGTCGCCGACCCGGCGTACGGCGATGACGTCGGCGCCGAGCGCGCGCAGCCAGGGCGGCAGCATGGGGCCGAGCGCGTCCCGGATCAGCCCGTCATGCGGGAGGCCCTCGGTCAGCAACTCGTCGCCGAGGACGAGGACTTCGGCGCGGGGGCGGGGTACGACGGTGACCGTGTCGTACCCGGCCGCCGCGGCCAGGCCCAGGACGGCGGGGGTGGCCAGGGTGCCGACGGGCAGCAGCTGGTCGCCGCTGCGGCACTCCTGGCCGCGGGGACGGATGTCCTGGCCGTGGAGCATCTCGCGGGTGGTGTGCAGGCGGCCCTGGGTGTCGATCCGGCCGTGCTCGGTGCGCAGGACGGCGGTGGTGTCGTCGGGGATGCGGGCGCCGGTGGCGATGCGGACCGCCTCGCCGTCGGTGAGCTGCTCGGGCTGCGCGTGCCCGGCGAGCACTCCCTTCTCCCGCACCTGCCAGGGGCCGGGGCCGGCGACCGCCCAGCCGTCCATCGCGGAGGTGTCGAAGGAGGGCAGGTCGGTGAGCGCGTCCAGGGGGGCGGCCAGGACCAGTCCGAGGGCGTCGGCGAGGGGCACGGTGACGGGGGCGCGGCGCTTCCCGGAGCGGGCGGCGCGGGCGGCGATCTCGCGGGCCCGGGGCCAGGGGGTGGCCCTGTGCCGCTCGCCGGGACGGTCGCCGGGCGCCTGCGGAGACCCGGCGGGCCCCTGGCGGGTGCCGTCGTCCGTGCCGTTGCCGTCGTCCCGGGTCTCCCTGTGGGCTTCCCTCACCAGCGCCAGGGCCTCCTCGACATCGAGGTCGTCGGTGTCCTCGGCGGGCGCATCGGCCCGGGTGCCGGGGGCGGTCATCCGGCGTCCGGGGCGCTCGGGCCCCCGCTGCTCCCGTCCTTGCCGCCGCCGCTCTCCTCTTCCCACCCGAGGGCGAGCGCGGTGGCCTTGCGGGCGGCTTCGGCGACGGCCTCGGGGCCGCCCTTGCCCTGTGCCGCGGCGTAGCCGACGAGGAAGGTGGTCAGCGGGGCGGCGGGGCGGGCCACGCCGTGCGCGGCGTCCCGGGCCAGGTCGAGCAGGACGCCGGTGTCGACGTCCAGGTCGATGCCCAGCTCGTCCTTGACTGCGGAGATCCATTCATCCAACACGTGCCCATGCTCCCTGATCCGTGCCCTGGCGTCGGCGATGTCGTCCCAGGTGTCGCAGTCGAAGGACGCGAGCGGGTCCGGGACGCGGGTGAGGCGGAGGGCGCCGGTGAGCCGGCGCAGGGGCAGCCCGGTGAGGCCGTCGTGCGCGGCGGCGAGGGCGGTCAGCTCGCGGCGCAGGGCGGCGGTGCGGTAGGCGGCCACGAGGGGCTGGTCGCGGCCGTCGGCGTCGGTGAGCAGCGCGCCGTCGGCGCCGGTGGCCTGAAGGGTGGTCAGCAGGCGCTGGAGCGTGGGCCGGCCGAGGAAGGGCAGGTCGGCGGAGAGGACGACGGTGTGCCCGGCGGTGGTGAGCCGGAGGCCGGCCTCCAGCGCGGCGACCGGCCCGCCGCCGGGTGGCTCCTCGCGGGCCCAGCGCACCGGGCGGGCGGTGGGCCGGGGTGCGGCCACGACGACGGTCGTCCGGGCGTCCGCGCAGGCCGCGAGCACCCGGTCGAGCAGCGCGCGGCCCCCGACCCGGACCGCGGGCTTGTCGGCCCCGCCGAGCCGCCGGGCGGCACCGCCGGCCAGCACGACGGCGTCGTACGGCGGGGCGGTCCCGGGGGCGGCGGGAGCGTTGTCGGTCACCCCCCGAGTATGTCCTGACTCCTCCTTCTTCCGGACCTGGCGTGCGTCACAGGGTGCGGAGCAGCACCGTCGGCTGTTCCACGCAGTCGGCCACGTACCGCAGGAAGCCGCCGGCGGTGCCGCCGTCGCACACCCGGTGGTCGAAGGTGAGCGAGAGCTGTACGACCTGGCGGACGGCCAGCTCGCCCTCGTGCACCCACGGCTTGGGGACGATGCGGCCGACGCCGAGCATGGCCGCCTCGGGGTGGTTGACGATCGGTGTGGAGCCGTCGACGCCGAAGACGCCGTAGTTGTTCAGCGTGAACGTCCCGCCGGTGAGTTCCCCGGGCGTGAGCGTCCCCGTGCGGGCGGCCTCGGTGAGCCGGGCGAACTCGGCGGTCAGGGACTCGGCATCGCGCGCGTGGGCGTCCCGGACGACCGGCACGACCAGGCCGCGTTCGGTCTGGGCGGCGAACCCGAGGTGGACGTGGTCGAGCTGGACGACCTCGCGGGCCTCGGTGTCGACGTAGGAGTTCAGCTCGGGGAACCGGGCCAGGGCGGCCGTGCAGATCCGGGCGAGCAGCGCGAGGAGGGAGATCTTCGGGCCGCCGGCCGCGTTCATGGCCGTCCGCGCGCGCATGAGTTCGGTGGCGTCGGCGTCGACCCAGCAGGTCGCGTCCGGGATCTCCCGGCGGCTGCGGGACAGCTTGTCGGCGACGGCACCGCGCACGCCCTTGAGCGGGATCCGGACCCCGCCCTCGGCGCGGGGCGCCACGGGGGTGCGTACGACCGGTTCCTCGGCCGTGCGGGCCGGCGCGGCCTTCGCCCGCAGCGCGTCCTCGACGTCCGCGCGCAGGATGAGCCCGTCGGGGCCCGAACCGGCCAGCTGTCGCAGGTCGACGCCGTTGTCACGGGCGAGCTTGCGCACGAGGGGGGAGATCACGGGGACCGGGCCCTCGGCGAGTGCGGCGGCGGGCGCGGGCGTCGCCGGAGGTGCGGGCGCCGGGGTGGGCGTGGGCCTCTGGGGCGCCGGCGGTGCGGCCACGCGCGCGTGGGACACCGACTGGACGCCGCCCTGCGGTCGCGCGTGCCCGTCGGCGGCCGTGGTGGCCGTCCGGACCCGGCGCCGGCGGGCCGCGGAGGCCTGGGTGCCGTAGCCCACCAGGACGTTTCCGGAGCCCTCCGGCTCCGCCGCCGGTTCGCCCACGGCGACCGTCAGGAGCGGGGCGCCGACGGGCAGTTCGGCGCCCTCCTCGCCGAAGCGGGCGGTGACCACGCCGCCGTACGGGCAGGGCACCTCGACCATGGCCTTGGCCGTCTCGACCTCGACCACCGGCTGGTCGACGGCGACGACGTCGCCGACCTGGACCAGCCAGCGGACGATCTCCGCCTCGGTGAGCCCTTCGCCGAGGTCGGGCAGCTTGAACTCCAGCACCTGAGCCATCAGCCCTCGGCCTCCCACTGCAGCCGGGCCACGGCGTCCAGGATGCGGTCGACGCCGGGCAGGTGGTGCCGCTCCAGCATGGGCGGCGGGTACGGGATGTCGAAGCCGGCCACGCGCAGCACCGGAGCCTCCAGGTGGTGGAAGCAGCGCTCGGTGATCCGGGCCGCGATCTCGCCGCCCGGCCCGCCGAACCCGGTGGACTCGTGGACGACGACCGCGCGGCCGGTGCGCCGGACGGCCGCGCAGACCGTCTCGTCGTCGAACGGCACCAGGGAGCGCAGGTCGAGGACCTCCAGGTCCCAGCCCTCCGCCCGGGCGGCCTCGGCGGCCTCCAGGCAGACCGGCAGCGAGGGGCCGTAGGTGATGAGCGTGGCGCTGCTCCCGGGGCGTCGCACCACGGCCCGCCCTATGGGCTCGACATCCGTCGGCTGCTCGGCGTTCCAGGTGTCCTTCGACCAGTACAGCCGCTTGGGCTCCAGGAAGACGACCGGGTCGTCGGAGGCGATGGCCTGGCGCAGCAGCCCGTAGGCGTCGGCGACGGTCGCCGGGGTGACGACATGGAGGCCCGGGGTCGCCATGTAGTACGCCTCGGAGGAGTCGCTGTGGTGCTCGACGCCGCCGATGCCGCCGCCGTAGGGGACGCGGACGGTGATCGGCAGGGGCATCCTGCCGCGCGTGCGGTTGCGCATCCGGGAGACGTGGCTGATCAGCTGCTCGAACGCCGGGTAGGCGAAGGCGTCGAACTGCATCTCCACGACGGGCCGCAGTCCGTACATCGCCATGCCGACGGCGGTGCCGAGGATGCCGGCCTCGGCGAGCGGGGTGTCGGTGCAGCGGTCCTCGCCGAACTCCTTGGCGAGCCCGTCGGTGACGCGGAAGACGCCGCCGAGGGTGCCGACGTCCTCGCCCATGACGTGCACGGCCGGGTCGGCGGCCATGGCGTCGCGCATCGCGCGCGTGAGGGCCTGCGCCATGGTGGCGGGCTTGACGGCGACGGTGGTCATCGGGCGCCGCCTTCCCGGGCGCCGGGCTCCTCGCCGTGCTGCTCCTGCTCGGCTTCCAGCTCGGCCCGCAGCAGGGCGCGCTGTTCGCGCAGTTGCGCGGTGGTCTCGGCGTAGACGTGGTCGAAGAGGTCCATCGGGTTCAGCTCGGGGTCCCGGTTCATGCGTTCCCGCAGGTCGGCGGCCATCGTCTCGGCGTCCTGCCGGGCGGCCTCGATGCCGGCGTCGTCCAGCAGTCCGCGCGCGGTCAGTTCGCGTGCCAGCAGCTCGATCGGGTCGTGGTCGCGCCAGGCGGCGACCTCGGCGTCGGCCCGGTAGCGGGTGGCGTCGTCCGCGTTGGTGTGGGCGTCGATGCGGTACGTCACCGCCTCCACCAGGGTGGGGCCGCCGCCCGCACGCGCGTGCCGCACGGCGTCGCTGAGGACCTCGTGCACGGCCGCGGCGTCGTTGCCGTCGACGAGCCGGCCCGGCATGCCGTACCCGACGGCTTTGTGGGCCAGGGAGGGGGCGGCGGTCTGCTTGGCGAGCGGGACGGAGATGGCGAAGCCGTTGTTCTGCACCAGGAAGACGACCGGTGCCTGCCAGACGGCGGCGAAGTTCAGCGCCTCGTGGAAGTCGCCCTCGCTGGTGCCGCCGTCGCCGACCATGGCGAGCGCGACCACGTCGTCGCCCTTGAGGCGGGCGGCGTGCGCGAGGCCGACGGCGTGCGGCAGCTGGGTGGCCAGCGGGGTGCTGAGGGGGGCCACGCGGTGGGCGTGGGGGTCGTAGCCGCTGTGCCAGTCGCCGCGCAGCAGGGTGAGCGCCTCGACGGGGTCCACGCCGCGGGCGACGACGGCGAGCGTGTCGCGGTAGCTGGGGAAGAGCCAGTCGCGCTCCTCCAGGGCCAGGGCTGCGGCGATCTCGCAGGCCTCCTGGCCGGTGCTGGACGGGTAGACGGCGAGCCGGCCCTGCTTGGTGAGGGCGGTGGCCTGCGCGTTGTAGCGGCGCCCGCTCACCAGCTGGGCGTACAGCCGGCGCAGCAGGTCCGGGTCGGCCTTGGCGGCCGTCTCGGTGCCGAGGACGCGGTAGGGCTCGGCGTCGGGCAGCAGCGGCGCGGGGTCCATACGGGGCTGCCAGGCGGGCGGCGGCGATGGCCGGTACGCGCCCCGCTGCTCCATGACCGTCATGACGGCACCTCCTCGTGGGAGTGGCTACGGGAGGCGCGTCGACTGTGAGGCGCCTCACCAACCGATTGTTCGGTCGTCGGCACATTTTGGCTACAGGCGGCTTCAGGCTGTGGACAAACGGTTCTCCACAGCCTGGAATGAACGCAGGACGTCCACAGCGATGAAGCGGGGGGACATGGAGCCTGAACAAATGGCCGCCGGGCCGCAGGAAGGTGTCGCGCTGCCGCCGCCGCGCCCGCTGGACGCCATCGATCAGGACATCCTGAAAATCCTGCAGGCGGACGGTCGCGCCTCGATACGGTCCGTGGCCGAGCGCGTCCACGTCTCGCGCGCCAACGCCTACGCGCGCATCAACCGGCTCGTCGAGGACGGGGTGATCCGGGGCTTCAGCGCGCGTGTGGACCACGAGCGGGCAGGTCACGGCACGTCGGCGTACATCACCCTGAAGATCGTCCAGAACAGCTGGCGCACGGTCCGCGAGCAGCTCAGGCAGCTGCCCGGCGCCTCCCACATCGCTCTGGTGGGCGGCGACTTCGATGTGCTGCTGCTGGTGCACACGCCCGACAACAGGGCGCTGCGCGAGCTGGTGCTGACCCGGCTCCAGGCGATCCCCGAGGTGCTCAGCACCCGCACGCTGCTGGTGTTCGAGGAGGAGGACCTGGAGCCGGACGGCTGAGGTCAGGCCTGACGCAGCCCCGAGAAGACCAGCCGGACGACGGCGTCGGCCACCTCCCGGCCGTCCGCGCCCCGCGCGTCCGGCCGGTACCACTCCACGATGGAGTTGATCATTCCGAAGACCAGCCGGGTGGCCAGGCGGACCTCGACGTCGCCGCGCACGTCCCCGTCGGCCGCCGCCGCCTTCAGCAGCTCGGCGACCTGGTGGTCGAAGTCCCGGCGCCGCTCCAGGGCCCATCGCTCGGTCTCGGTGTTGCCGCGCACGCGCAGCAGCAGCGTCACGTAGGGCAGCTCGGCTATGAGCACCTCGACCATGCGGCGCACGACGTGCTCCAGCCGGTCGGCCGCCCGCCCCGTGCGCGCGTGCTCCTCGCCCAGGATGGCGAACAGCCCGTCCAGGGCGCGGCTGACGGCCCGGCGGAGCAGCTCCTCCTTGCCGCTGACGTGGTGGTAGATCGACGACTTGGAGATACCGGCCGCCTTGGACAGGTGCTCCATGGAGGTGCCGTCGTAGCCGCGGTCGTTGAAGACCCGCACGGCGACGGAGAGCAGCGTCTCGGGGGTGTACGTGTCGCGCTTGGCCGTGGTCATACGGTGCCCTCCCGCTTGTCGATGGCATAGGCGTGGCGGTAGAGCGCGAGGGAGGGCGCGTAGCGTCCGGAGGGGTCGCGCTCGTGCATCTCGTCCAGGACGTCGAAGGCGAACTCGCGGCCGAGCCTGCGGTCCCACTCGAAGGGGCCGAGCGGGTAGTTCACGCCCAGGCGCATCGCGGTGTCGATGTCCTCCTCGGTGGCCACGCCCTTGGCCACGGCGTCGTGGGCGAGGTCGACGATCCGGGCGACCGTACGGGCGACGATCATGCCGGGGACGTCACCGATGACGCTGACCTCCTTGCCGAGCGCCTGGAAGAGCCCGGTGGCCTCGGCGAGGGTCTGCGGCGAGGTGTCCTGCGAGGCGGACAGGGCGATCCGGGTGGCCGTGCGGTAGTCCAGGGCGAGGTCGAAGTGGACGACGTCCCGGAACTCCGCGGAGAGCTGGCCGTCGGCGAGGACCAGGTGGCCACCGCTGGGCAGCACCAGGCGGGATCCGTTGTCGTCGTCCTCCTCGCGGACCTGGATGCCCGCCTCGCGGACCAGCGTGAGCAGCTCGGCCGCCGGGCCCAGGCCGCCCTCGGCGACGACGTAGGCGGGCGGCCGCTGCTTGTCGGCGGTGTGCGGCTCGGGCCGCTCGGCGCCCTCGCCGTGGTCGTACCAGCCGTGTCCGCTCTTGCGGCCGAGCCGGCCGGACTCCACCAGCCGACGCTGGGCCAGGGAGGGGGTGAAGCGCACGTCCTGGAAGAAGGACTGCCACACCGAGTGGGTGACGGACTCGTTGACGTCCTGGCCGATCAGGTCGGTCAGCTCGAACGCGCCCATCCGGAAGCCGCCGCACTCGCGCAGGACGGCGTCGATGGTCGCCGGGTCGGCGGCCTGGGCCTCGTAGACGGCGAACGCCTCGGCGTAGAAGGGGCGGGCGATGCGGTTGACGATGAAGCCGGGGGTGTCCGCGCAGGCCACCGGGGTCTTGCCCCAGGCGCGGGCGGTCTCGTACGCGCGCGTGGCCGACGTGACGTCGGTGGCGAACCCGGAGACCACCTCGACCAGCGGCAGCAGCGGCGCCGGGTTGAAGAAGTGCAGGCCGACGAAGCGGCCGGGATGGCGCAGGGCGCCGCCGATGGCCGTCACCGACAGCGAGGAGGTGTTGGTGGCGAGCAGGCAGTCCTCGGCGACGGTCTTCTCCAGCTCGCCGAAGAGCTGCTGCTTGACGTCCAGCCGCTCCAGGACGGCCTCCACGACGAGCCCGCAGTCCGCCAGCTCCGCAAGGGTGTCCACGGGCTTCAGGCGCGCGCGGGCCGCGTCCCGGTCGGCGGCGGCGAGCCGGCCCTTCTCCACGAGCCGGTCGAGGCGGGCGCCGATCGCTTCGGCCGCGTCCGGAGCCCGCCCGGGGACGGCGTCGTACAGCCGTACGGGATGGCCCGCGACCAGCGCGACCTGGGCGATTCCCTGGCCCATGGTGCCGGTGCCGACGACGGCCACGGGGCTGCTGAGGTCGAGTGCTGTCATGTGCGCGATCCTCCCGCACGGGGTTTTCCACAGATGCGGCGGACCCCCTTGTACCGACCGATCGTTCGGTTACTCTAGCTCTGACCGTCCCATTCCGCTGCTCTTTCTGCCAGGTCCAGAGCTCGACGAAGAGTTCACCAGACGAGGAGTTGGTCCCGCATGGCCGCCGAACTGACCGCGCACGAGCTGATCGAGAAGCACCGGCCGACGCTCGACCAGGCCCTGGAAGCGATCCGCACGCGCGCGTACTGGTCCCCGCATCCCGAACACCCGAAGGCGTACGGCGAGAACGGCAGCCTGGACGCCGCGGCGGGCAAGGCCGCCTTCGACGCCCTGCTGGGCAACCGCCTCGACCTCGCCGACCAGCCCGGCATCGACGACTGGGTGGGCGAGGAGGTCTCCCCGTACGGCATCGCGCTGGGCGTGACGTACCCGCACGCGGACATCGACGTGCTGCTGCCCGCCATGAAGGCCGGGCAGCGCGCCTGGCGGGAGGCGGGCGCGGAGCTGCGGGCCGTGGTCTGCCTGGAGATCCTGAAGCGGATCAGCGACCGCACGCACCAGTTCGCGCACGCGGTCATGCACACCTCCGGCCAGGCGTTCATGATGGCGTTCCAGGCGGGCGGCCCGCACGCCCAGGACCGCGGCCTGGAAGCGGTGGCGTACGCGTACGCGGAGCAGCTCCGCACGCCCGAGACGGCGGAGTGGAGCAAGCCGCAGGGCAAGCGCGACCCGCTGGCGCTGACCAAGACGTTCACGCCGGTCCCGCGCGGCATCGGCCTGGTCATCGGCTGCAACACCTTCCCGACCTGGAACGGCTACCCGGGCCTGTTCGCCTCCCTGGCCACCGGCAACGCGGTCCTGGTCAAGCCGCACCCGCGCGCGGTGCTGCCGCTCGCGCTCACCGTCCGCATCGCCCGGGACGTGCTCGCCGAGTCCGGCTTCGACCCGAACCTGGTGGCCCTGGTGGCCGAGCGCCCCGGCGAGGGCATCGCCAAGACCCTCGCCACCCGCCCCGAGATCCGGATCATCGACTACACGGGGTCGACGGCGTTCGGGGACTGGCTGGAGGCCAACGCCCGCCAGGCGCAGGTGTACACGGAGAAGGCCGGCGTCAACACGGTGATCGTGCACTCCACGGCCGACTACAAGGGCATGCTGTCCAACCTGGCGTTCTCGCTGTCCCTGTACAGCGGCCAGATGTGCACCACCCCGCAGAACCTGCTCATCCCCCGCGACGGCATCACCACCGACCAGGGCCCCAAGACCTTCGACGAGGTCACCGCCGACCTCGCCCGCGCGGTCGACGGCCTGCTCGGCGACGACGCGCGCGCGAACGCCCTGCTGGGCGCGATCGTCAACCCGGACGTCAAGGCCCGTCTGGAGGCCGCGTCCGGCCTCGGCGAGGTCGCCCTCGCCTCCCGCGAGATCAACAACCCGGAGTTCCCGGACGCCGTGGTCCGCACCCCCGTCCTCGTCAAGCTGGACGGCGCCAAGCCGGACGACGAGGCCGCCTACATGAGCGAGTGCTTCGGCCCGGTCTCCTTCGCCGTCGCCGTCGACACGGTGACGGACGCGGTGGAGCTGCTGCGCCGCACGGTCCGGGAGAAGGGCGCGATGACGGTCGGCGCCTACACCACGGACGCCGAGGTGGAGCAGGCCGTCGAGGAGGTCTGCCTGGAGGAGGCGGCCCAGCTCTCCCTCAACCTGACGGGCGGGGTCTACGTCAACCAGACCGCCGCGTTCTCCGACTTCCACGGCTCGGGCGGCAACCCGGCGGCCAACGCGGCACTCACCGACAGCGCGTTCGTGGCCAACCGCTTCCGGGTGGTGGAGGTGCGGCGGGAGGCCTAGGACATGGGCGCGGCGCCGGTCGCGCTCCAGTGGTACAGCGTCATCGCCACGCTGGTCGCCAGGTTGTAGCTGGAGACCTGGGGGCGCATGGGAAGGCGCAGGAGGTGATCGGCGCGGGCTCGGAGTTCCGGTGAGAGTCCGGTGCGCTCCGAGCCGAAGGCCAGCACGGCGTCGTCGGGCAGCTCGGTGCCGCGGATGTCCTCGCCCTCCGGGTCGAGCGCGAACAGCGGTCCGGCGGGCAGCTCGCCGACGCCGAGGCGTTCCACGGCGGTCGCGAAGTGCAGGCCCGCGCCGCCGCGCACCACCGTGGGATGCCAGGGGTCGAGCGTGCCCGTGGTGACCACGCCGGTCGCCCCGAAACCGGCGGCCAGCCGGATCACCGCACCGGCGTTGCCCAGGTTGCGGGGGTTGTCCAGGACCACGACGGGCGCGGTGCGGGGCGTGCGGGCGAGCGCGCGCAGGTTGGCCTCCCGGGCCGGCCGTACCGCGAGCGCGGCCACGCCGGTCGGATGGGGGCGCGGGACGAGCGCGGCGTACGCCTGCTCGGACACCTCGGCGAGGAGGGCGTCCAGGGCGTCGCGGACGTCCCCGGCCAGCTCCTCGGCGAGGGCGAGCGCGGCCGACCGGTCGGTGGTGACCGCGACCGGCACCTCGGCCCCGAAGCGCAGCGCGTGCTTCAGGGCGTGGAAGCCGTCGAGCAGCACGGCGCCCTCCGCGTGCGCGCGCCAGCGGCTCAGCGGGTCGGTCATGCGGTGAACCCTACGCGGTCCGCCGGGCTCTCCTCCGGTGTGCGCGGCGCGGGGACCGTACGGCCGACGGGCCCGAGGAGCCGCCCACGCGCGCGTGCCGCCAGGTCGCCGAGCCGGCGCAGGAAGGACGTCGGCAGGAAGACCGCGTCCGCGGCGATCATCGCCAGCGAGAAGAACGGCAGGCCGAGGACGATGGCGATCACCGCGTGCTCGGTCATCATCAGCACCAGCAGGACGTTCTTGACCCGCCGGTTGAACAGGGTGAACGGGAAGGCGACCTGCACCATGACCGTGCCGTAGGCCACGATCATCATGATCGTGCCGCTGGAGGACATCAGGTCGGCGAGCCCGGGCCAGGGCGAGAAGTAGTCCAGGTGGAGCGGGTAGTAGACGGCGGTGCCGTCCTGCCAGCGCGAACCCTGGATCTTGTACCAGCCGGCGGTGGCGTAGATCAGGCACGCCTCCGCCATGATCACGGCCAGGGCGCCGTTGTGCAGGACGTTGGCGACGACGTCCAGCAGGATCCGCGGCTCGCGCCACGCCGCCCGGCGCTGCACGGCCCACCACAGGCCGAGGAGGGCCCAGGCCGTCCACAGCAGCGCCGGGATCAGCCAGCCGTTGTCGAGCCGCCCGGTCAGCGTCGCCGTGCCGAGCGCCAGGCCGAGCACCGCCCACAGCGCCGGTCCGACCCGGTCGGCGGGCACGTGCTCCCCACGCGCGCGTGCCGCGGCGGCGTGTGCCGCGCGGCGGGAGTCGAGGGACCACACCTGTCCGCAGCGCGTGAACACCAGGTAGACGGCCATCAGGTGCAGGACGTTGTCACCGCCGTCGCCGACGAAGACGCTGCGGTTCTGCAGCGACAGCACACCCACCATGAACAGCAGGGACGCGGTCCGGGTGCGCCAGCCGAGCAGCAGGGCCGCGCTGGCGAGGATGGCCAGCGCGTAGCAGCACTCGAACCAGAGCTGCCCGTCGGACCACAGCAGCGCCGTGAAGGCGTGGTTGTCGGCGGTCAGCTCCTTGGCGAGGTTCCAGCCCCACGGCCCGGAGGGGCCGTAGAGCTCCTGGCGGTGAGGGAACTCGCGCAGCAGGAACAGCAGCCAGGTCCCGGCGAAGCCGATGCGGATGATGGCGGTCTGGTACGGCCCGACGGCCGCATCGGTGACCCGGGCGATACCGCGCGCCAGCGTCAGGGAGAGCCGGTTCACCGCACACCTCCCGCGGCCTCGTCGGACGTCAGGGACCACCAGGGCAGCAGGCGGTAGGCGGGTTTGTCGGACACCCGCTCACGGCTCCACGGCGGCGGCTGCACATTGGTGGTGCTGGAACGGACCTGCACGCGCTGGATCACGCCTTCCCGGCTCGTCGGATCGTCCCGGTACAGGCGCATCACCACGATCCGGCGCAGGTACTGCTCGGACAGGGAGCCGCGCATGCCCACGGGACGGTTGTCGGCGGCGTGCGTGGCGGCGAAGAAGTCCCAGGCCCGGCGCAGCTCGTTCTGCTGGGTGTGGCTGGGCACCAGGTTGCCGTCGATGGCGGCGCCGTCCTGGGCGGACAGGTCGGTCCACCCGGTGGTGCGCAGGCCGCCGTCCTTCATCCGCACCTGGGCGCGGACCTGTACGGCGATGTTCTGCTGCAACGGGTTCGGGGCGAACAGCTTCCAGTTCTGCTCGAACTCCGGATACACCCAGTCCTGTACGGCCTGGCCGTGCTGCTTGGTCACGGTGTTCGCGGGCGCGAGGCTGAGGAACACCATCACCAGGTGCACGCAGCCGGCCACGGCGACCACCGCGAGCGCGAGCGCCGCGCCGACCTGATAGCGCAGGGAGAGCGCGGCGAGGCCGGTGCGGGGCGGGGGCGCGGTATCGGGGGACGGTGCCGCGGCGGCGGGCGGCGGAGGGGGCTCCGGGGAGTCCGGGAGACGCGTCCCGGCCGACCCGTCGGGAACCAGCGGTCCCCGCGAGTCCTCGTCGTACGCGTCCATTACGTCCCGTCCCCCGTCTCGGCTCATGCGTTCGGCTGGGTCGTCCAGCCCGGTCTCCCGGCTCAGCGGTCGGCTGAGCGGGTCAGCTCAGCGGCGCGGTGTTCGTCACAGGCGCCGCATGCTGCACGGGCGCCACGTCTCGACGCCCGCACGGAACGGTACTCAGCCCGGGGCACCGGGCGCAGCCCCGGGTACGGGCCGACGACGGTGGTCCTCGCCACGCGGCACGTGCTCCGGTGCGAGGCCCGTCCGCGGGCTCCGCCCGTTGTCCACAGCCCGCGCGAGGAGTTTTCCACAGCGGTTGACACCCCGCGGCGGCCCGGCACACCATGGATCTGCACGGACCGAACGATCGGTCGGGACAGGTCGGACGAACGGCCGGGCCCGATCGACCGGACAGTGTTCACCGCAGAGCCCGAGGTCAGGGGGACCGCATGGCCACAGCAGCCGCGCAGCGCACGGCCCGCACCGACGCGGACGGCGCGCCGGACACCGTCGACACGACGGCCTACCAGCGCGCCTTCGACGCGGCCGTGGCCGCCGAAGAACGCATCGAACCGCGCGACTGGATGCCTGATGCCTACCGCACGACCCTGATCCGGCAGATCGCCCAGCACGCGCACTCCGAGATCATCGGCATGCAGCCGGAGGCCAACTGGATCACCCGCGCGCCCTCGCTGCGCCGCAAGGCGATCCTGATGGCGAAGGTGCAGGACGAGGCGGGCCACGGCCTGTACCTGTACAGCGCGGCCGAGACCCTCGGCACCAGCCGCGACGAGCTGCTCGACAAGCTGCACGCCGGCCGCCAGAAGTACTCCTCGATCTTCAACTACCCGACCCTGACCTGGGCCGACGTCGGCGCGATCGGCTGGCTGGTGGACGGCGCCGCGATCACCAACCAGGTCCCCCTGTGCCGCTGCTCCTACGGCCCGTACGCCCGCGCGATGGTCCGGATCTGCAAGGAGGAGTCCTTCCACCAGCGCCAGGGCTACGAGCTGCTGCTGGCCCTCGGCAAGGGCACGCCGGAGCAGCGCGCGATGGCCCAGGACGCGGTGAACCGCTGGTGGTGGCCGTCGCTGATGATGTTCGGCCCGCCCGACGACGAGTCCCAGCACTCCGCGCAGTCGATGGAGTGGAAGATCAAGCGCCACTCCAACGACGAGCTGCGCCAGCGCTTCGTGGACATCTGCGTCCCGCAGGCCGAGTCCCTGGGCCTCACCCTCCCCGACCCGGAGCTGAGGTGGAACGAGGAGCGGGGGCACTACGACTTCGGTCCGATCGACTGGACGGAGTTCTGGGAGGTCCTCAAGGGCAACGGCCCCTGCAACGAGCAGCGGATCACCCAGCGCAGGCGCGCCCACGACGAGGGCGCGTGGGTACGGGAGGCGGCCGCGGCCTACGCGGCCAAGCACACCGGCGGCGCCGGTGAGACGGGAGCGACGCGAGCATGAGCACCACCGACTGGCCCCTGTGGGAGGTCTTCGTGCGTTCCCGGCGCGGCCTCTCCCACACCCACGCCGGCAGCCTGCACGCGCCCGACGCCGAGCTGGCCCTGCGCAACGCCCGCGATCTGTACACCCGGCGCGGCGAGGGCGTCTCGATCTGGGTCGTCCCGGCCGCCGCGATCACCGCGTCCTCGCCGGACGAGAAGGACCCGTTCTTCGAGCCGTCCGCCGACAAGCCCTACCGGCACCCGACCTTCTACGAGATCCCGGAAGGGGTGAAGCACCTGTGACCGCCACCGGCCCCGCCACCGTCCCGGTGACCGCCGCGCTCGCCCTCGGCGACGACGCCCTGGTGCTCTCCCACCGCCTGGGGGAGTGGGCCGGGCACGCGCCCGTCCTGGAGGAGGAGGTCGCCCTCGCCAACATCGCCCTGGACCTGCTCGGCCAGGCCCGGGTGCTGCTGTCGCTGGCCGGCGACGAGGACGAGCTGGCGTATCTGCGCGAGGAGCGCGCCTTCCGCAACCTCCAGCTGGTCGAGCAGCCGAACGGCGACTTCGCGCACACCATCGCCCGGCAGCTGTACTTCTCCACGTACCAGCAGCTGCTCTACGCGGAACTGGCCACCGGGGACGGTCCGTTCGCCCCGCTGGCCGCGAAGGCGGTGAAGGAGGTCGCCTACCACCGCGACCACGCCGAGCAGTGGACGCTGCGGCTCGGTGACGGCACGGAGACGAGCCACGAGCGGATGCGGCGGGCCTGCGACGCGCTGTGGCGGTTCACCGGGGAGATGTTCCAGCCGGTGGAGGGCCTGACCGCCGACTGGCCCGCCCTGGAGGCCCGCTGGCTGGAGTCCGTCACCGACGTGCTCGGCCGGGCCACCCTGACCGTCCCGGAGGGGCCGCGCACCGGCGCCTGGTCCGCGGGCGCCGGCCGGCAGGGCCTGCACACCGAGCCGTTCGGCCGGATGCTCGCCGAGATGCAGCATCTGCACCGCAGCCACCCGGGGGCGTCATGGTGACCGCCACCGCCCTGGAGGCGGAGCTGCTGGAGCTGGCCGGCGCGGTGCCCGACCCCGAGCTGCCCGTGCTCACCCTGCGCGAGCTGGGCGTGCTCCGCGCGGTGCACGTCCACGGCACCGACGCGGTGGAGGTCGACCTGACCCCCACCTACACCGGCTGCCCGGCCATCGAGGCGATGAGTGTCGACATCGAGCGGGTGCTGCGCGCCCACGGCATGCGCGAGGTCACGGTCCGTACGGTGCTCTCGCCCGCCTGGTCGACCGACGACATCAGCCCCGAAGGCCGCCAGAAGCTCCAGGAGTTCGGCATCGCTCCCCCGCGTGCGCACGCCGCCTCCGGCCCGGTCCCGCTGGCCCTCGGCCCGACCCGCACGGACGCCACGGACACCGAGACCGACCCGGTCCGCTGCCCGCACTGCGGCTCGGCCGACACCGAGCTGCTGAGCCGGTTCTCCTCCACCGCGTGCAAGGCGCTGCGCCGCTGCCTGGTCTGCCGTGAACCGTTCGACCACTTCAAGGAGTTGTGATGGCGCGCTTCCACCCGCTCCCGGTGGCCGCGGTCGACCGGCTCACGGACGACTCCGTCGCCCTCACCTTCACCGTCCCGCCCGAGCTGCGCGAGGAGTACCGGCACGCGCCCGGCCAGCACCTGACGCTGCGCCGCCGGGCCGACGGCACGGAGATCCGGCGCACCTACTCGATCTGCTCCCCCGCCCCCGACCCGGCCGGGGCGGGCCCGGACACCCTGCGGGTCGGCGTGCGGCTGGTGGAGGGCGGCGCCTTCTCCACCTACGCACTGAAGGAGATCGCCGTCGGGGACGAGCTGGAGGTGATGACCCCGGCGGGCCGCTTCACGCTGGAACCGGCGCCGGGCGTGTACGCGGCGATCGTCGGAGGCAGCGGCATCACCCCGGTGCTGTCGATCGCCGCCACACTGCTCGCACGGGAACCGGCGGCCCGCTTCTGCCTGATACGCAGCGACCGTACGGCCGCGTCGACGATGTTCCTGGAGGAGGTCGCCGACCTGAAGGACCGCTACCCGGACCGGCTTCAGCTGGTGACCGTGCTCTCCCGGGAGGAGCAGCAGGCGGGTCTGCCGTCGGGCCGGCTCGACCAGGAGCGGCTCACCGGGCTCGTGCCCGCGCTGCTGCCGGTGGAGCGGGTGGCGGGCTGGTTCCTGTGCGGTCCGTACGGTCTGGTCCAGGGCGCGGAGAAGGCGCTGCGGGAACTGGGCGTGGCGCGGGACCGGATCCACGAGGAGATCTTCCACGTGGACGCGGGCTCGGCCCCGGCCGCCACGGTTCTGGCCCCGGCGCACAGCACCGTCACCGCCCGGCTCGACGGTCGCGGCGGCACCTGGCCGGTGCAGGACGGCGAATCCCTGCTGGACACGGTGCTGCGCAACCGGCCCGACGCGCCCTACGCCTGCAAGGGCGGCGTGTGCGGAACCTGCCGCGCCTTCCTGGTCGCGGGCGAGGTCCGCATGGACCGCAACTTCGCACTGGAGACGGAGGAGACGGAGGCCGGCTACGTCCTGGCCTGCCAGTCGCATCCGCTCACGGAACGGGTGGAGCTGGACTTCGACCGCTGAGAGCCGCGCCGACAGGCCGGCCCCGCCGCCGTCGAACGCCGGCACCGGGCCACGGCGAAGGTCAGGCGTCTCCCGTCCACCGGTTGCCGGTCGCCTCGGCGGCGATGCGGCGCCACTGGGCTTCGCCGCCCGGCAACGGCCAGGCCCAGGTGGGCCGGTGTGCCGTGTGCAGTTCGCGGAGGCGGCGCGCGAGGGTGGGGCCCATGAGGGCGGCGCCGTCGGGGACCGCGGTGCCGTGGAGGGTGCGCAGCTCGGCGAAGCGGGCCAGTTCGGCTTCGTAGTGGTGCACCGCCCGCTCGGTGCCCTCGGTCACCTCGTCGCTCGGTGCGGTGCGGTGCAGAAACAGCACCGGGGGTGCGGTCGACTCGGCGATCGCGGCGGCGAGGCGCGCGTGACCGTCCAGGATCAGGTGGCAGTCCAGGCCGCTGACCCACCACAGCAGGACGGGCGGGAGCGTTCCGTCACGGGCCTGCTTGCGGTACGCCTTGACCCGGCTGTCGCCCGCGTCGGGCATCGGGCGCAGGGGGAGGAGCTCCCATGAGCCGGAGTGGACGAACCAGTCGATGTATCCGTCCGGATGGCCCTGCAGGAGCATGGAGCTCCAGTACTCGGCCTGCGGCAGACCGCCGTGGTTCCAGCGCAGGAGCGGGCTCTCGGCCGAGAGCAGCCAGCGGCCCTCGTGCAGGGGGCTGTCCGGCGATTCGAGCAGGTGCCGGGCGAAGCGGTGGGCCCAGCGAGCCGGGTCGCCGGCCAGGGCCCGTGCCGTCTCGGCACGCGGCGGCGGAACGAGGGAGCGGTAGGCGTCCGTGCGCCAGTACTCCACCCCGCAGTGGTCCGCCTCGATTGCGGCGAGGAGCACGGGCCGGGAGTGCTGGGCGAGAAGCAGCCGCCGCTCGGCGCTGAACAGGCACAGCCCCGGTCGGCGGCGCGCGCGCACCTCCAGGGACAGGCCCGTCCAGGTGCCGTCGTCCCGAGTGATGTCCGTGCGCCGCATGCCGAGACGATAGAGGGTGCGCCCGGTCGTCCGCGCGGTGGTTTCCGGGAGCACCCGAGCGCTCAGCACCCGTTCCCGTTCCCTTCTCTTAGAACCTGTTCTATCTTGACGGACCGTCAGATCGACCGGACGACCGTACTCGCCAGGAGGACAGGCCGTGGACTTCACCTTCACCGAGGAGCAGCAGGCGGCGGCCGAGGCGGCACGGGGGGTGTTCGCCGGTGTCGCGCCGGACGCGGTGCCCAGTCCGGCGCTCACCACCGGTGCCGTGGCCGAGGGCATGGACGGGGCCCTGTGGACCCGGCTCGCCGACGCCGACCTGCTGAGCCTGCTGCTGGACGAGGCGCACGGCGGGGCGGGGCTGGACGCGATCGCGTTGTGCCTGGTGCTGCGCGAGGCCGGACGGGTGCTCGCCCGGGTGCCGCTGCTGGAGCACAGCGCCGCCGCGGCGGCCGTGCGGACCCATGGCAGCCCGGAGCAGGCCGGCCGGCTGCTGCCCCGGGCGGGCCGGGGGGAACTGGTGCTGACCGTCGCGGCGCACGGGCGCACCGGCCACGACCCGGCCGAGCTGGCCGTCACCGCTCGGCGGGACGGGCAGGCGTGGCTGCTGGACGGGGTGCAGACGGCGGTGCCGTGGGCGTACGACGCGGACCTGGTCGTCGTACCGGCCCGGATCGAGGGCCCGGCCGCCGACCGGACCGTGCTGGCGCTGGTGCCGCGCGGGGCGGACGGGCTGGTGCTCGCCGAGCAGGTCTCCACCAGCGGGGAGCGGCTGGCCGAGCTGCGGCTGCGGAACGTCCGGATCGAGCCGGGCGAGGTGATCGAGGCCGAGGGCGCCTGGGAGTGGCTGCACGCGCTGCTCGTGACCGGCACGTGCGCGCTGGCACTCGGGCTGGGTGAGCGGGTGCTGCGGATGACCGGCGAGTACACCGGCAAACGGGAGCAGTTCGGGTATCCGATCGCGACGTTCCAGGCGGTGGCCGTGCAGGCCGCGGACCGGTACATCGACCTGCGCGCCATGGAGGCCACCCTGTGGCAGGCCGCGTGGCGGATCGCCTCCGGGGCGCCGGGGGCACTGCCCGCCACCGGGGACGTCGCCGTGGCGAAGATCTGGGCGGCGGAGGGGGTACGGCGGGTGGTGCAGACGGCACAGCATCTGCACGGCGGATTCGGCGCCGACACCGACTACGTGCTGCACCGCTACCACGCCTGGGCCAAGCACCTGGAGCTGGCGCTCGGCCCGGCGGCGGCGTACGAGGAGAGGCTCGGCGACCTGCTGGCCGCCCACCCTCTCGGCTGACGAGGACGGTTCCGGACAGGCCTCGGCTACAGGACGAAGCCCTGCTGGCCCTCGTCGGTGACGACCGGGCGGCCCGCCTGCTGCCAGAGCTGCATGCCGCCGTCGACGTTCACCGCGTCGATGCCCTGCTGGACCAGGTACATGGTGACCTGGGCCGAGCGGCCTCCCGAGCGGCAGATGACGTGGACGCGGCCGTCCTGCGGGGCGGCCTCGGTCAGCTCGCCGTAGCGGGCCACGAAGTCGCTGATGGGAATGTGCAGGGCTCCCTCGGCGTGGCCGGCCTGCCATTCGTCGTCCTCGCGGACGTCCAGCAGGAAGTCGCCGTCCTTGAGGTCCGTGACCTGGACCGTGGGCACACCAGCTCCGAAATTCATGGCTCCGACGCTACCCGACGCGACGGGTGGCTCAGGCATGCCCCAGCAGACCGGCCAGTTCCGCCTCCCGCTGGGCGATGTCGGAGCGCAGCCGGCCGGCGATCTCGTCGAGCAGCCCGTCCGGGTCGTCCGGAGCGAGGCGGAGCAGGCCGGCGATCGCGCCCTCCTCCAGCTCCCGGGCGACGAGAGTGAGCAGCTCCTTGCGCTGGGAGAGCCATTCGAGACGGGCGTACAGCTCATCGGCGGGGCTCGGCCGGCGCTCGGGCGGCACCGGCCCGGCCGCCCACTCCGCGGCCAGCTCCCCGAGCAGGGTCTCGTCACCCCGGGCGTAGGCGTCGTTGACCCGGCTGAGGAACTCCTCGCGCCGCTTGCGCTCCTCTTCCTCCTGGGCCAGGTCGGGGTGGGCCTTGCGGGCCAGGTCGCGGTAGAGCCGGCGGGCCTCCTCGCTGGGCCGCACCCGCTGCGGGGGCCGTACCGCCTGGTCGGTGAGCATGGCAACGGCCTCCGGGAACAGGCCGTCGCCGTCCATCCAGCCGTGCAGCAGCTCCTCCACACCCGGGATCGGCTGCACACGGGCGCGGGCCTCGGTGGCGCGGCGGATGTCCTCGGGGTCGCCGGTCCGGGCGGCCTTCGCCTCGGCGATCTCCGCGTCCAGCTCCTCGATGCGGGAGTAGAGCGGGCCGAGGCGCTGTTCGTGCAGGCGGGAGAAGTTCTCGACCTCGACGCGGAACGTCTCCACGGCGATCTCGTACTCGATCAACGCCTGCTCGGCGGCCCGTACGGCCTGTTCCAGCCGCTCCTCGGGGCGCGGCGCCTGGGACTGGTCGGCTTCCGGGGTCGTCATCCGCCCAGCGTAGCGTTGCGCTGGGCCTGGGCCGGAGTCTGCGCTTCCGGCACCGTGCCGGGAGGGATCTTCGGTGGCCGGCGCGGTGTCTCCGGTGCGGTGTCTCCGGTGCCGGTGCGGTGTCTCGCCGTAGAGCTGCCGGTCGTCCGCCGGCTGCGGGCACGTCGTGGCTCGTCGCGCAGTTCCCCGCGCCCCTGGGGAAGCCGCAGTGCCGTCCGCTCGACAGTGCCCCGCGCCCCTGGGCAGCCCGCGGCCCCCTCACACCCCCGGTTCCGCCGCCAGCCGGCCCGCTCGGATTCCCGCGAGCAGGTCGGCGTGGTCCGACTCCGTGCGGTCGGCGTAGGCGACGGCGAAGCCGGCTATCGCCTCGTCCAGCTCCTCGTTCTTGCCGCAGTACCCGGCGATCAGCCGCGGGTCGGCGCTGTGGGCGTGGGCGCGGGCCAGCAGGGCGCCGGTCATGCGGCCGTAGTCGTCCATCTGGTCGGTGGCGAGCGCGGCCGGATCGACGCTGCCCTTGCGGTTGCGGAACTGACGCACCTGGTAGGGGCGCCCGTCGACGGTCGTCCAGCCGAGCAGGATGTCGCTGACGACCTGCATCCGCTGCTGTCCGAGGACCACCCGGCGGCCCTCGTGCGCCACCGGCGGGGTCGCGAAGCCGGCCGTGGCCAGGTGCGGGACCAGCGCGGAGGGGCGCGCCTCCTTCACCTGGAGGACCAGGGGCTCGCCGCGGTGGTCGAGGAGCAGGACGACGTACGACCGGGTCCCGACGCTGCCGGTGCCGACCACCCGGAAGGCCACGTCGTGCACGGCGTGCCGGGCGAGCAGGGGGTGGAGGTCCTCGCCGAGCGTGTCGACGTACGACTCCAGGGCCGCCGCGACCGCCGCGGCCTCGGCGTCCGGGACGCGGCGCAGCACCGGCGGGGCGGGCACGAACCGCCGTCCGCCGTCCGCCACCGCCTCGGTCGACTTCGCCGCGAACCGGCCGCTGGTGTTGGACCGGGCCTTCTCCGAGACCCTCTGGAGTGTGCCGAGCAGGTCGTGGGCGTCGGTGTGGGAGACCAGCTCCTCGTCCGCGATGGCGTTCCAGGCGTCGAGGACGGGCAGCCTGGCGAGCAGCCGCATGGTGCGACGGTAGGCACCCGCCGTGTCGCGGGCCGCCGCGCGGCAGGTCTCCTCGTCGGCGCCCGCCTCCCGGCCGGCCAGCACCAGCGAGGTCGCGAGCCGCTTCAGGTCCCACTCCCAGGGGCCGTGCACGGTCTCGTCGAAGTCGTTCAGGTCGATGACGAGGTCACCGCGGGCGTCGCCGTACAGACCGAAATTGGCCGCGTGGGCGTCCCCGCATATCTGGGTGCCGATCCCGGTCATGGGGGTGCGCGCCAGGTCGTACGCCATGAGTCCGGCCGAGCCGCGCAGGAAGGCGAACGGTCCGGCCGCCATCCGGCCCACGCGGATCGGCGTCAGCTCGGGGATGCGGCCGGCGTTGGACTCGGCGACGGCGCTCACCGCGTCGGGGCGGCCGGCGTCCAGGCCGAGCGTGCGGTGGGCGGAGCGCGGCACGCTCGTCCGCAGCGCCTTGCCCTCTTCCTTCGCCGAGCCCCGCGGCGGCCACTGGGCGAACCCGCGCACCCGGGGCAGCCGCCCGGTGCCCCGGTCCGTCGCGCCCGTCACTCCCACACCGGTTCCGGTCACCGCGACCGCCTCCCCCGTACTGGCCGCGCGCCTGACGGACAGGCGCCGGTACGAACATCAACTCGGAGAGACCGTACAACCGGTGGCCGAAACGCGTCAGACCCTGTGGACAACTCTGCCGCTGTGCACAACTCCGTCACTCCGCGCGCCACGGCCGGGGCCCTGATGCGCGCCGCAACCCGCAAAAGGCCTGTCCCACCGACGACTTGTCTCTCCGGTACGGTCGTTGACGACCAGGGAGCACGTGAAGTTCGTCAACCCGCCGACCTGCCGCAGGGCGACGGCAACCACGCCGGCCCGCAAGTCCGGCAGGGTCCGTGACGGCTTTCCGCACTCAGGAGATCCCCCAGGAGATCCCTTGAACAAAGAACTTCTGATGTGCGATGCAGAGAATTTCCGCATCGACTACGTCATCAACCCCTACATGCACACGGATCGCCAGCCGGACCGGCTGGCCGTCCTCGCCGAGCACGAGGCCATCGCCAAGACGCATGCCGCGGCCGGCCGCACCGTCAGGTTCATGAAGTCGGCGCCCGAGTGCCCCGACATGGTCTACACGGCCAACGGCGCCCTCGTCGCCGGCGGCCGTGCCGTCCTCGGCGCCCCGCCGGCGCCTCGCCGCCCCGAAATACCGTACGTCCGCGCCTGGTTGACGGAGCACGGCTACGAGGTGCACGACGCCCCGTACGCCTTCAGCGGCCAGGGCGACGCCCTGGTCTGCGGCCCGCTCCTGCTGGCCGGCCACGGGCAGCGCACGGACCGCCGCACGCACGCCGTCCTGGCCGACCTGTTCGGATACGAGATCGTGCCGCTGCGCACGGCGAGCGAGCAGTGGTACGACCTGGACCTGGCGGTCGGCGTGATCGACGCGCGGACCGTGGCGTACTGCCCGCAGGCGCTGGAGCCTCAGAGCGCGGCCCGGCTGCGCGGCCTCGGCCTGGACCTGATCGAGGTGCCGTTGGAGGAGGCCGCGATGTTCGCGCTCAACCTCGTCAGCGACGGCACCACGGTCACCATGACCACCGGCACGCCCCGCTTCGCCGCCGAGCTGCGCGCACGCGGCCTGGACGTGATCGAGCTGGACACGACGGAACTGCGCAAGGGCGGCGGAGGAGTGCGCTGCACGGCGCTCACCCTCGACAACCCGGTTCCCGGCGCCCGGGGTTGATCAACACGCAGGGAGGTACGCCTCCCACCCACCCCTGAGAGCTTCCTCACACCAGAACCCGGCAGAGGAAAAGAAGAAGCCCGTCCACCCGTGACATAGCTCACGGGTGAAGACGGGTCGCCTCGGACACAACGAGAAACGGGCCCCTACCGTGACTTCCGTCACCGGCAGAGACCCGTCTCACGGTTTCTCTGTGCGCGAGGGGGGAGTTGAACCCCCACGCCCTTGCGGGCACTGGAACCTGAATCCAGCGCGTCTGCCTATTCCGCCACCCGCGCATTGGGTGTGTCTTCCGTTTCCGGCCCTTTCGGGCTGGCCCCTTCCGACACCCAGAACATTAGCACGTCGTACGGGGTGGATTCACATCGCTTACGGCCCGCCCGCTCCCGGCCCCTCCGGCCCGGCCCGCCTCGCCGACCTCGCCCGCCACGCGCAGGACGACGCGCGGAGAGCCCGCACGTGGCCGCACGTATGAAGGAGACGCGCCTCACGCATGAAGGAGACGCGCCTCACGTGTCGAGGAGACGCGCCTCACGTATCAACCTCGTACCGGTCCAGGCCGTCTGCCCAGGAGGCGGGCCGGGTCCACAGCCAGGTGCGGGACACTGGTCTTCGCCCGCCTCTACGATCCATGGCAGCAGGACACCCACCAGGAGTTCGAAGGGGAGCCGCTGGGGGAACCGGCTGATTGGCGGGCGCGTAGATACGATCAGTAAGCAGTAGGCAAGACGACGGCAGGGACGGAGGAGGTGCCCCATGGGAGTCCTGAAGAAGTTCGAGCAGCGTCTCGAAGGTCTGGTGAACGGCACCTTCGCCAAGGTCTTCAAGTCCGAGGTCCAGCCCGTGGAGATCGCCGGAGCGCTCCAGCGGGAGTGCGACAACAACGCCACCATCTGGAACCGTGACCGGACCGTCGTGCCCAACGACTTCATCGTGGAGCTGAGCGCGCCGGACTACGAGCGCCTCAGCCCCTACTCCGGGCAGCTCGGCGACGAGCTGGCGGGCATGGTGCGCGACTACGCCAAGCAGCAGCGCTACACCTTCATGGGCCCGATCAAGGTCAACCTGGAGAAGGCCGACGACCTGGACACCGGCCTGTACCGGGTGCGCTCGCGCACCCTGGCCTCCTCCAGCAGCCAGCAGGCGGCACCGCAGGCCCCGGGAGCACCGGCGGCCGCCCGTCCGGGGCAGGGCGCCCCCGGCGGCTACGGCTACCCGCAGGCCCCCGCCGGCGCGCCCCCGATGCCGTCCGCGCCGCCGCCCGGCGCCCGGCAGGGCGGGTACGGCTATCCGCAGCCCGCCGGCCAGCGGCCCGCCGCGGCCCCGGCGAGCGGCGGCCGCACCCGCTACTGGATCGAGATCAACGGCACCCGCCACCAGATCTCCCGCCCGACGCTGGTGCTGGGCCGCAGCACCGACGCCGACGTGCGGATCGACGACCCCGGCGTCTCCCGCCGGCACTGCGAGATCCGGACCGGAACGCCCTCGACGATCCAGGATCTCGGCTCCACCAACGGCATCGTGGTGGACGGGCAGCACACCACCCGCGCTACGCTCCGCGACGGCTCGCGGATCGTCGTGGGCAGTACCACCGTTATCTATAGGCAAGCCGAAGGGTGAAGCGGGGGCAATGTCAGAGCTGACCCTCACGGTCATGCGGCTGGGTTTCCTGGCCGTACTGTGGCTGTTCGTGATCGTGGCCGTGCAGGTCATCCGGAGCGACCTGTTCGGTACGCGCGTCACCCAGCGCGGATCGCGTAGGGAAGCGGCGCGGCCCCAGCAGTCGGGCCGGCAGCAGGCCCGGCAGCAGGCCGCGCCCCCGCAGCAGCGCGCCCAGCAGGGCGGCGGCGGCCGGCGCGGCCGCAACGCCCCCAGCAAGCTGGTCGTGACCGAAGGCACACTGACCGGCACCACCGTCGCGCTGCAGGGCCAGACGATCACCCTGGGCCGGGCGCACGACTCCACGATCGTGCTGGACGACGACTACGCCTCCAGCCGCCATGCCAGGATCTACCCGGACCGTGACGGCCAGTGGATCGTCGAGGACCTCGGCTCCACGAACGGCACCTACCTGGACCGATCCCGGCTGACGACCCCCACACCGATCCCGCTGGGCGCGCCGATCCGCATCGGCAAGACCGCAATCGAGCTGCGGAAGTAGTGCTACGTCATGAATGAGCGCGAGCGGAGCGAGCACGCGGAGGCAGGCCACGCCCAGGCTTCCGGCGCGCTCCCGACCGGAGGGTGGGCAGTGTGGCTCGACACGACCGGCTGTACCCGGAGCCGACGGGCGAGGTGCGCATGAGTCTGTCACTGCGCTTTGCCGCCGGATCGCACAAAGGCATGATCCGCGAGGGCAACGAGGACTCCGGTTACGCCGGTCCGCGCCTGCTCGCCATCGCCGACGGCATGGGCGGCCAGGCGGCGGGCGAGGTCGCCTCCTCCGAGGTGATCTCCACCCTGGTCACGCTCGACGACGACGTGCCCGGCTCCGACATCCTCACTTCGCTCGGCACCGCCGTGCAGCGCGCCAACGACCAGCTGCGCGCCATGGTGGAGGAGGACCCCCAGCTCGAAGGCATGGGGACGACGCTCACCGCGCTGCTGTGGACCGGGCAGCGGCTCGGTCTCGTGCACGTCGGCGACTCGCGCGCGTATCTGCTCCGCGACGGAGTGCTCACCCAGATCACCCAGGACCACACCTGGGTGCAGCGGCTGGTGGACGAGGGCCGGATCACCGAGGAAGAGGCCACCACCCACCCGCAGCGCTCCCTGCTGATGCGCGCCCTGGGCAGCGGCGACCATGTCGAGCCCGACCTGTCGGTCCGCGAGGTCCGGGCCGGCGACCGCTATCTGATCTGCTCCGACGGCCTGTCCGGCGTCGTCTCCCACCAGACGATGGAGGAGACCCTCGCCAGCTACCAGGGCCCGCAGGAGACCGTGCAGGAGCTGATCCAGCTCGCGCTGCGCGGCGGCGGCCCCGACAACATCACCGTGATCGTCGCGGACGTGCTCGACCTGGACACCGGGGACACCCTCGCCGGGCAGCTGTCCGACCAGCCGGTCGTGGTCGGCGCCGTCGCCGAGAACCAGCACCACCTGCACGACAACGGCATCATGCAGACGCCGGCCGGCCGCGCCTCCCACCTGGGCCGCCAGGGGCACGGCGGCGGCGAGTTCGGTCCGCCCGGCTCCGGCGACACCACCGGCTACATCCCGTCCGGCGGCTTCGGCGAATACGCCGACGGCGACTTCACCAAGCCGCGCAAGCAGCGCAGATGGCTGAAGACCTCGCTCTACGGCGCCCTCGCCCTCGCCGTCGTCGGCGGCGGCCTGTACGGCGGGTACCGCTGGACGCAGACGCAGTACTACGTCGGCACCAAGGACGAGCACGTCGCGCTGTACCGCGGGATCAGCCAGGACCTGGCCTGGGTGTCGCTGTCGAAGGTGGAGAAGGACCACCCCGAGATCGAACTCAAGTACCTGCCGCCGTACCAGCAGAAGCAGGTGAAGGCGACGATCGCGGAAGGTGGCCTGGACGCCGCTCAGACGAAGGTGCGGGAGCTGGCCGTGCAGGCCTCCGCCTGCCAGAAGCAGGTCGAGCGCCAGGCAGCCGAGGAGGCGGCGCGGAAGAACGCCAAGAACGGCAAGGGCAAGACCGACGGCGGCACCACGGGCACGAACGGCACCGCTGGCACCAACAGCACCGCTGGTTCCACCGGCACCAACAGCACCGCTGGTTCCACCGGCACCGGCGGCACCACGGGTACCGGCACGCAGACCGCCTTCATCAAGCCCGTCCTGACCGAGGCCGCCTTCACCAAGGCCTCCCCGACGCCGAGCACGACCCCGAACCCGTCGGCCTCGAAGACGTCCCCGACGTCCCCTTCGAAGTCTCCGTCCACGACCCCGTCCGCGACCCCCAGCCCCGGCCCCACTCTCTCGGAGGATGAGCAGAAGGTCGTCTCGCTGTGCGGTAAGCAGTAGGCAAGCCGTGAGAGGCCCCGTCACACGATGAGCAGTACTACGAATTCGCCGACGCATCACACGTCCACGATCGGCGCCATCGGCGCGCCGAGCCGCCGCAACACCGAGCTGGCCCTGCTGGTCTTCGCCGTGGCCATCCCGGTGTTCGCCTACGCCAACGTGGGCCTGGCCATCGACGAGAAGGTCCCCGCGGGCCTGCTGAGCTACGGCCTCGGCCTCGGCCTGCTGGCGGGCGTCGCCCACCTCGCCGTACGCAAGTTCGCCCCGTACGCGGACCCGCTGCTGCTGCCCCTGGCCACGCTGCTGAACGGCCTGGGCCTGGTGTGCATCTGGCGGCTGGACCAGTCGAAGTTGCTGCAGTCGCTGCCTGCCTACTTCACGGCCGCGCCCCGCCAGCTGCTGTACACCGCGCTCGGCATCGCCCTGTTCGTCGTGGTGCTGATCTTCCTGAAGGACCACCGCGTTCTCCAGCGCTACACGTACATCTCCATGTTCAGCGCGCTGATCCTGCTGATCCTGCCGCTGGTGCCGGGCCTCGGAGCCAATCTCTACGGCGCCAAGATCTGGATCAACATCCCCGGCCTCGGCTCCCTCCAGCCGGGCGAGTTCGCGAAGATCGTCCTCGCGATCTTCTTCGCCGGCTACCTGATGGTGAAGCGGGACGCCCTGGCCCTCGCCAGCCGCCGCTTCATGGGCCTGTACCTGCCGCGCGGCCGCGACCTCGGCCCGATCCTGGTCGTCTGGGCTATCTCGATCCTCATCCTGGTCTTCGAGACGGACCTCGGCACCTCGCTGCTGTTCTTCGGAATGTTCGTCATCATGCTGTACGTCGCCACCGAGCGGACCAGCTGGATCGTCTTCGGCCTGCTGATGTCCGCGGTGGGCGCGGTCGGCGTGGCGAGCATCGAGCCCCACGTGAAGAGCCGAGTCCAGTCCTGGCTCGACCCGATGCGGGAGTACACCCTCAGCCGTCAGGGCGTCGGCGGCCACTCCGAGCAGCTTCAGCAGGCGCTGTGGGCCTTCGGCTCCGGCGGCACCCTCGGCACCGGCTGGGGCCAGGGCCACTCGGACCTGATCCGGTTCGCCGCCAACTCCGACTTCATCCTCGCCACCTTCGGCGAGGAGCTGGGCCTGGCCGGCATCATGGCGATCCTGCTGATCTACGGCCTGATCGTGGAGCGCGGCGTGCGCACCGCCCTCGCCGCCCGCGACCCGTTCGGCAAGCTGCTCGCGATCGGCCTGTCCGGCGCCTTCGCGCTTCAGGTGTTCGTGGTGGCCGGCGGCGTGATGGGCCTCATCCCGCTGACCGGTATGACGATGCCGTTCGTCGCGTACGGCGGTTCCTCCGTGCTGGCCAACTGGGCCCTGATCGGCATCCTCATCCGGATCAGCGACACCGCCCGCCGCCCGGCGCCCACCCCCGCCGGCAACCCCGACGCCGAGATGACCCAGGTGGTCCGCCCGTCATGAACAAACCCCTGCGCCGGATCGCGATCTTCTGCGGCCTGCTCGTGCTGACGCTGCTGATCCGGGACAACTGGCTCCAGTACCTCAAGGCCGACAGCCTCAAGGACGACCCGAACAACCGCCGCGTCACCATCGCCCGCTACGCCACCCCGCGCGGCGACATCGTCGTCGACGGCAATCCGATCACCGGGTCCTCGGACTCCGGCAAGTCCGGTCTGAACGACCTGAAGTTCAAGCGGACCTACAAGAACGGCCCCATGTGGGCGCCGGTCACCGGCTACGCCTCGCAGGCCTTCGGCGCCACCCAGCTGGAGTCCATCGAGGACGGCATCCTCACCGGCAACGACGACCGGCTGTTCTTCCGCAAGACCCTGGACATGATCACCGGCAAGGAGCAGCAGGGCGGCAACGTCGTCACCACGCTCAACGGCGCCGCGCAGAAGGCCGCGTTCGACGGTCTGAAGAAGCAGGGCGGCAAGGGCGCGGTCGTCGCCCTGGAGCCCTCCACCGGCAAGATCCTGGCGCTGGCCTCCTACCCGTCGTACGACCCCTCGTCCTTCGCGGGGAACTCCAACGACGACGCGGCGGCCTGGAAGAAGCTGCAGAAGAAATACAACCCCAACGACCCGATGCTGAACCGGGCGCTGCGCGAGACCTACCCGCCGGGCTCCACCTTCAAGGTGGTCACCGCCGCGGCGGCGCTGGAGAACGGCAAGTACACCTCGGCCGACGAGAAGACCGACTCGCCGCTGCCGTGGACCATGCCGGGCACCACGACCCAGCTGAAGAACGAGGGCAACATCCCGTGCAAGGACGCGAGCATGCGTGAGGCGCTGCGCTGGTCCTGCAACACCGTCTTCGGCAAGATCGGCTCGGACCTCGGCAACGACAAGATGCTCGCCGAGGCGAAGAAGTTCGGCTTCGGCTCCGAGCAGTTCACCCCGGTCCGCTCCAGCTCCTCGGTGTTCTCCGACGACATGAACCAGTCGCAGACCGCGCTGTCCTCCATCGGCCAGTACAACACCGCCGCCACCCCGCTGCAGATGGCCATGGTCGCCTCGGCGGTCGCCAACGACGGCAAGCTGATGAAGCCGTACATGGTCGACGAGCTGGAGTCCAACCTGGACCCGATCGCCAAGACCCAGCCCGAGGAGCTGAGCCGGCCGCTGACGCCGAAGAACGCGCAGATCCTGCAGGACATGATGAAGACGGTGGTCGAGAAGGGCACCGGCACCAACGCGCGGATCAGCGGCGTCACGGTCGGCGGCAAGACCGGTACCGCCCAGCACGGCATCGAGAACAGCGAGAACCCGTACGCCTGGTTCATCTCCTACGCCAAGCTCAGCGACGGCAGCTCGCCGGTCGCGGTGGCCGTGGTGATCGAGGACGAGGGCGCCAACCGCGACGACATCTCCGGCGGCGGCCTGGCCGCGCCGATCGCGAAGAGCGTCATGGAGGCGGTCATCGAATCCAAGAAGTGACCGCCGTCGGCCCCTGGGAGTGACACCACTCACACCTCCTTCACATCGTTGCACGTTGCGATACCGGTCCTGTATCGGGTTACGGGCTTGGCCAGGTCATACAAAGCGAGCCGGGTACGGTAGGCCCGGACGGCAGCCTCCGGCCGCGCACGACAGGTGCGTGGCCGAGATCGACGGAGAGGGCTGGTAGGTAGCTATGGAAGAGCCGCGTCGCCTCGGCGGCCGGTACGAGCTGGGCCAGGTGCTCGGCCGCGGTGGCATGGCGGAGGTCTACCTCGCGCATGACACCCGGCTCGGCCGCACCGTGGCGGTGAAGACGCTGCGCGCGGACCTCGCGCGCGACCCGTCCTTCCAGGCCCGGTTCCGCCGGGAGGCCCAGTCGGCCGCCTCGCTCAACCATCCCGCGATCGTTGCGGTCTACGACACGGGCGAGGACTACATCGACGGGGTCTCCATCCCGTACATCGTGATGGAGTACGTCGACGGATCCACGCTCCGCGAGCTGCTGCACTCCGGCCGCAAGCTGCTGCCCGAGCGCGCGATGGAGATGACCATCGGCATCCTCCAGGGCCTGGAGTACGCGCACCGCAACGGCATCGTCCACCGTGACATCAAGCCGGCCAACGTCATGCTGACCCGCAACGGCCAGGTCAAGGTGATGGACTTCGGCATCGCCCGCGCCATGGGCGACGCCGGCATGACCATGACCCAGACGGCGGCGGTCATCGGTACGGCCCAGTACCTCTCGCCGGAGCAGGCGAAGGGCGAGCAGGTCGACGCCCGCTCGGACCTCTACTCGACGGGTTGCCTCCTGTACGAGCTGCTGACGGTACGGCCGCCCTTCGTGGGCGACTCCCCGGTGGCCGTGGCCTACCAGCACGTCCGCGAGGAGCCCCAGCCCCCGTCGGTCTTCGACCCCGAGATCACGCCCGAGATGGACGCGATCGTCCTCAAGGCGCTGGTCAAGGACCCGGACTACCGCTACCAGTCGGCCGACGAGATGCGCGCCGACATCGAGGCGTGCCTGGACGGCCAGCCGGTCGCGGCCACGGCCTCGATGGGCGCGGTGGGCTACGGCGGCTACCCCGACGACCAGCCGACGACCGCCCTGCGCCAGGAGGCGGGCGCGGGAGCGACCACCATGCTCCCGCCGATGAACCCGGACGACGGCGGCTACGGCTACGACGACCGCCCGGACCGCCGCCGCCAGCAGAAGAAGTCCAACACCTCCACGATCCTGCTGGTGGTCGCGGGTCTGCTGGTGCTGGTCGGCGCGATCCTGATCGGCAAGTGGGCGTTCGGCGGCAAGGGCAACGACCAGTCGTTCAAGGCCCCGAACTTCGTCGGCCACACCTACGCCGAGGCCCAGAAGATGGCGGAGAACTCCGACCTGAAGCTGGGCACGCCCACCCGCAAGGCGTGCGCGGACCAGCCGAAGAACAACGTCTGCGAGCAGGACCCCACGGCGGGCACGGACGTCAACAAGGGCGACACGATCACCCTGGTGGTGTCGACGGGCGCGCCGAAGGTCACGGTGCCGGACGTGCTCGGTGCCCAGTACGCCGATGCCGAGGCCCAGCTCAAGGCGAAGGGCTTCCAGGTCGAGAAGAAGACCGAGGTGTCGGACCGCACACCCGGCGTGGTGACCGCCCAGGACCCGAAGGGCGGCGTCAAGAAGGAGAAGGGCTGGACGATCAAGCTCACGGTCGCCAAGGCCGAGGAGAAGATCGCTGTCCCCGACGTCACCGGCAAGTCCTGTGACGAGGCGAAGGCCGAGCTGACGGCGAAGGGCCTGGTGCCGTCCTGCGCCGACACCCCGGTCACCGACCCCGCCCAGAACGGCAAGGTGCAAAGCACCAATCCGCCGGCGGGCCAGCCGGTGGTCAAGAACACCAACGTGGTGATCAACGTCGGCAAGGCCGAGCAGCAGCAGAAGACTCAGGTCCCGGACGTCCGTGGCCGCACGGTCGCCGTGGCCCGGCAGATCCTGAACGCCGCCGGCTTCACGAACATCCAGTTCGCCCAGGGCAGCGACAGCAGCGACACCGCGTTCGTCGCCGACCAGGACCCGAAGCAGAACCAGCAGGTCGACGACCCGGCCGCCACCACGATCACCCTGACGACCGTGGGCTTCGGCGGCGGGAACGGCAACGGCAACAACGGCGGCCCCGACATCATCGGCGGTAACAACGGCTGACGGCCTCCCGGCCACTACGCGTGGGCCCCTGCCGGGACATCCCGGCAGGGGCCCACGCCGTTCCGGCGCCGGTTCAGCGCAGCTCCTCCGGCGGGGTGCGCTTGCTGTCGACCTTCTCCACGCGGACCAGTTCGCCCCACACCACGTACCGGTAGCGGGAGGTGTAGACGGGGGTGCAGGTCGTCAAGGTGATGTAGTGGCCCGGCTTCTTCCTGCCGGACTCCTTGGGGACCGACGTCAGCACCTTGACGTTGTACTTCGAGGTCTCGGGGAGGATCGAGTAGACCTTGTAGACGTACCAGTCGTCGCGGGTCTCGAAGACGATCGGGTCGCCTTCCTCCAGCTTGTCGATGTTGTGGAACTTGGCGCCGTGGCCGTCCCGATGGGCGGCGAGGGTGAAGTTGCCGTCCTTGCCCGTTATCGGGAGGGTCGCCTTGACCGGGTCCGTGTAGTAGCCGGCCACACCGTCGTTGAGGACGTCCGCGCCCGTGCCCTTCTCGACCAGCACCTCGCCGTTCCCCATCGCCGGCACGTGCAGGAACCCGATGCCCTCCTTGGTGTCGAGCGCGCCGGGGCCGGAGTCCTTCTCCCGCGCCCAGTGTTCGCGGACCTTGTCGGCCTGCCGGTCGGCCTTGCGGTCCGCTATCACGTTCGTCCACCACAGCGAGTAGACGACGAACAGGCCGAGCAACACGCCCACCGTGATGAGGAGTTCCCCGAAGACGCTGACCGCCAGCGCGATCCGGCCGGGGCGCCGGCGCCGGGGAGCCGGATCCGGTTCCGGTTCGGAGGCGTCCGTGGTCTCTTCGGTCTCGTCGGCGGTCGCTGCCACAGTTCCTCTGCCCTTACTCGATGAGCCCTACTCGATGAGCGCGTCCGGCTTGCCCTTGCTGCGCGGGCGTTCCTGGACCATCTTGCCCCAGACGATCAACCGGTACTTGCTGGTGAACTCCGGCGTGCAGGTGGTCAGGGTGATGTAGCGCCCGGGCTCGGTGAAGCCGGAGCCCGGCGGAACGGGGTCCAGCACGCCCGTGTTGGACGGCGCCGTCACCGGAAGCATCGAGGTCACCTTGTACACGAAGTACGTGTCCTGCGTCTCGACCACGACCGCGTCGCCGGCCTTGAGCCGGTTGATGTACCGGAACGGCTCACCGTGCGTGTTGCGGTGCGCCGCGAGACCGAAGTTGCCGGTCTTCGCGTCGGGCATCGCCGTCTTCAGCGGGGCCTCGCCGTAGTGCCCGACCATGCCCTTGTCGAGCACCTTCTTGTTGCTGACGCCCTCCGCGATGGGCGCCACCACGTCCAGCTTCGGGATGTGCAGGATGGCGAAGCCCTGCCCCGGCTCGAAGACCCCCGGGTTCCGCTTGCCGCTGGCCCAGTCGTCCTGGAGCTGGTGCGTCTCCCGGCCGGCCTGCGCGTGCGCGCGGACGTTGGTCCACCACAGCTGGTAGGTGACGAACAGCAGCATCAGCACGCCGGTGGTGATGAACACCTCGCCGATCGCCCGGCTCGCGACGGTCGCCGGGCTCGGCTTGCGCAGCCGCGCCTGCCGCCGGGCCTCCACCCGGGTCAGGGGCCGCTGCGGATCCCGCTGGGCCGGGCCGGACGCCGCCTCCCGGGCACCACCGCCGTGCCGCCCCCCGCCACGCCGCTTGGCGGCCTTTCTCCGGGCCGCACGGCCGCCCGGTGTGACTCCGGTGGCCGCAGAGGCCGATGAGGCCGCAGAGGCTCGTCTGGGACCGCGCCCCGAGCCGTACCCCGCGGGCCCCGGGATCCGCAGCGCCACCGTCTCCTCGTCGACGACGGGCAACGGAACCGTGAAATCCTCCGCGTGCGACCGCGCACCGCCGGAGGACTCGTACGGGCTTCCGCCGCCGTACAGGTCCTCGCGCTCGGGGCGCAGCGCGGTCACGCCGTGGCCCTGCCCACCACCGGGGCCAGCCCCGCCGACCTCGCCACGGCACCCTGGTCGCCGCACTCCACCAGCCAGTTGGCCAGCATCCGGTGACCGTGCTCGGTCAGCACCGACTCGGGGTGGAACTGCACTCCCTCGACCAGGAGTTCACGGTGGCGCAGGCCCATGATGATCCCGTCGTGGGTCCGGGCGGTCACTTCCAGCTCGGCCGGGACCGTGGCCGGCTCCGCGGCGAGCGAGTGGTAGCGGGTCGCGGTGAACGGGGAGGGCAGGCCCGCGAAGACGCCCTTGCCCCCGTGCTCGACCAGCGAGGTCTTGCCGTGCAGCAGCTCGGGCGCCCGGTCGACCACACCGCCGTACGCCACCTGCATCGACTGCATGCCGAGGCAGACGCCGAAGACCGGGACCCCGGTGGCCGCGCAGTGCCGGACCATGTCCACGCACACGCCCGCCTCCTCCGGCGTACCGGGGCCGGGCGAGAGCAGCACGCCGTCGAAGCCGTCCTGGGCGTGCGAGGTCGACACCTCGTCGTTGCGCAGGACCTCGCACTCGGCGCCCAGCTGGTACAGGTACTGGACGAGGTTGAAGACGAAGCTGTCGTAGTTGTCGACGACGAGAATCCGCGCACTCACTGGTTGTCCACCGTCACATCGTTGAAGGGCAGCAGCGGCTCGGCCCACGGGAAGACGTACTGGAAGAGTATGTAGACCACGGCCAGGACCAGTACGAGCGAGACGAGCGCCTTCACCCACGCGTTCCCCGGCAGATGCCGCCAGATCCAGCCGTACATGCCGTCCCTTCCGTATCCGCTACGGCACCAGACCCACGCCGTACGTCACCAGACTAACGGCGCAGGGCCCTCGGTTCGCCTGCCTCCACAGGCTGTGTGGAATCCAGATGCGCCCAGACGATCAGCCGGTGGCTGTGCCCCCACTCCGGATCGCACGTGGTCAGCGTCAGATACCGGCCCGGACGGGTGTACCCGGACTTACGGGGGACAGGGTCGATCACCTCGACGTCGGTGGGGACCGTTTTGTAGGGCCCTTTGTCGATCCGATACGTGAACCAGGTCGTCCCGTCCGTGAGCACGACCGCGTCACCCGGCCGCAGCCCGGGGAAGTCCTTGAAGGGGTCGCCGTACGTCCGCCGGTGCCCGGCGACCGCGAAGTTGCCCTTCTGGCCGAGTTGCGCGGTCCCCCGATAGTGGGCGAGTCCCTTGGCCAGCACGTCACGGCCGGTGCCCTCCAGCACCGGTTTGTTCCACGTGGAACCGAGCCGCGGGATGTACATGATCGCGAAGGGCCTGCCGTCGCGGTACGGCGCCGGTCTGGTCGCGGACACCGTCCGCTCGCCCGGCGGGTCCGTCCGCCGCACGCTGCCCTGCGACCACTGCCGGTGCAGCTGGTCGATCTGGTCGCTCATCGCGCCGTCGGCCCGCACGCCCGTCCAGAACAGCACGTAGACGACGAAGAGCACGATGAGGGTGCCGAGGGTGATGCACAGTTCGCTGACGGACCTGACGATCACACGCACCGGCGGCTCCCGGACGGACGTCTACTCCACTGGCTTCGCGTAGTGCAGATCCACTGTGCCGGAGTAGCCGGGAAGAGTCACCGTCCCGTCGTCGGTGACTTTCCAGCCGAGGCCGTAGACGTTGACGTACACCATGTAGGTCTGGATCGCCTTGCTGTCGGCGAGCGCCTGCTTCAGCCGCTCCGGGTCCCCGACCGCCGTGATCTTGTACGGCGGCGAGTAGACGCGGCCCTGGAGGATCAGGGTGTTGCCGACGCAGCGCACCGCGCTGGTGGAGATCAGCCGCTGGTCCATGACCTTGATGCCCCGCGCGCCGCCCTGCCACAGGGCGTTCACCACGGCCTGGAGGTCCTGCTGGTGGATGACCAGGTAGTCGGGCTGCGGCTCGGGGTAGCCGGGGAGCTTGGCGGTGGCGCCCGGCGGGGCGTCGTTCAGGGTGACGGTGACCGCCTTGCCGGTCAGCTTCCGGGTGCCCGCCTCCCCCTCCAGCCCGCCGAGCTTCTCGTCCTCGGCCTTGGTGCTGCCGTCGTCGCTCTCGGCGAGCGACTCCACGCTGTCGCGCAGGGTCGCGTTGGACTCGTCCAGCTCCTTGTTCTTGCGGCTGCGCTGCTGGATCAGGTCGGACAGCTTCAGCAGGGAGCCGTCCTGGCGGATGTCGGTGCCCTTGGCCGTGTTGAAGCTGGTGAAGAAGATGAGCCCGGCGAGGGCGAAGACGGCCGCGGTGAGTATCCGCACGGGCCGCAGACGCAGCCTGCGGACCGGGCCGGAGCCCGTTGCTCCCGTCCCGGGGGAGTCGGCAGAATTGCTCAACGTACCCTTATCTCCTTCGGCGCCACGGAAGCACTACGCTAACGGACGCCCGGGGGAGCACACAGAGTCGTCATGGCGGCCCTTTGTACGCTGCCCCGAGTCCGCCCCAGTTACCTGCGCGGCCACGCAGCGCATCGACAGGAGAGACCCTCGTGCCGAAGTCACGTATCCGCAAGAAGGCCGACTACACGCCGCCGGCGGCGAGGCAGGCGCAGGCCATCAAGCTCACCAACCGGGCATGGGTCGCGCCGGTCATGCTGGCCATGTTCCTCGTCGGCCTGGCCTGGATCGTCGTCTTCTACGTGACCGACGGCTCGCTGCCGGTCGACAGCCTGGACAACTGGAACATCGTGGTCGGATTCGGCTTCATCGCCGCCGGCTTCGGTGTCTCCACGCAATGGAAGTAGCGGTGGAGCCGGCTGGGCGGAATTAGCTCTGCCCAGGGCTATCCACTGAGTTATCCACAGCTGTTTTCCACAGTGGGGAAAAAGAACGACGATCTGTGGATAACCCGTTGGGTGTTGACGCCGGTGTGACTGGCCCGCCACCCCTCAGACACGCGTTCGCCCCCTGTCCGACCTGCGGAAACACATCCGAGCGACAGGGGGCACAGCTGTGCCCGCACCGTGTGCACAAGATCCGCCACACGCTGTGGACAACGGTTCGGTATCGGTGTGTTCCCGTGCCCGTCAGGTGAGCTGAGCGGTTCTCACCAGCACCATGGCCACGGCCAGGAGCAGGACGACGGCACAGGTGCCGTACTGCACCAGCGACCGCTTCTCCCGCGGGGCGTGGACCATCGCGTACCCGGTGATCACACCCGCGACGAGGCCGCCGATGTGCGCCTCCCAGGAGATGTGCATCGACGGGTTGAAGGTGAAGATCAGGTTGATCACCAGCAGGGCGATGACCGGCCGCATGTCGTAGTTGAGCCGGCGCATCAGCACGGCGGTGGCACCGAAGAGGCCGAAGATCGCACCCGAGGCGCCGAGGGAGAAGGTCGTCGGGGGTTCGAGCAGGTACGTGAGCGCGCCGCCGGCCAGCCCGGAGACGACGTAGACCGCCAGATAGCGGGCCCGGCCGAGGGCCGCCTCCAGCGGGCCGCCGATCCACCACAGGCTCAGCATGTTGAAGCCGATGTGCCAGTACTCCTGGTGCGCGAACATCGACGTCACGAAGCGGTACCACTCGCCGCCGGCGACACCCGAGACCGGCGCGAACGGCTTCGGGGGCCAGGCGCCGTAGAGCAGCAGGTGGTCCAGGAGGGAGCTGTCGGCCTGGATCGCGATGAACACCGCGAGGTTGATCCCGATCAGGATCTTGGTGAGCAGGCGGGGGTCGGCCGTGACCGTGCCGCCGGTGATCGTGCGCGGCCGGGAAGCCGTCGGGGCGTGTCCCGTACCGGAGCCGCCGCGGACGCAGTCCGGGCACTGGAAGCCGACCGAGGCGCTGACCATGCACTCGGGGCAGATGGGCCGATCACAGCGGGTGCAGCGCACGCCGGTCTCGCGGTCCGGGTGCCGGTAGCACACGGGCACGCTGCGGGCGTCCTGCGCGCTCCCTGCGGCCTGGTCCATCAGATCCCCTCGCTCCTCGTGTCCCTGTCGACGCCACTATCCTGCCCTGCTCATCCATACGGACGAGCAGGGCGTCCGGTTCCCGTGCCGCTCAGCCCTCGCGCGTCTCGATGACCACCGTCTCGAGGACGATGTCGTCGAGCGGGCGGTCGTTGCGTCCGGTCGGCACGCGTGCGATGGCGTCGACGACCTTGCGGCCGGCCGGGCAGGCGACCTCGCCGAAGATGGTGCGCTTGCCGTTCAGCCAGGTGCTCGGGGTGACGGTGATGAAGAACTGCGAGCCGTTGGTGCCGGGCCCCGCGTTGGCCATGGCCATGAGATACGGGTGGTCGAAGGCCAGGTCCGGGTGGCACTCGTCCTCGAAGCCGTAGCCGGGGCCGCCGAGGCCGTTGCCCAGGGGGTCCCCGCCCTGGATCATGAAGCCGCCGATGACGGCGTGGAAGACCGTGCCGTCGTACAGCGGGTTTCTGCTCTTCTCACCGGTGCGGGGGTGGGTCCACTCGCGTTCGCCGCGGGCCAGCTCGACGAAGTTTCTGACCGTGACGGGAGCGTGGAACGGGAAGAGCCGGACCTCGATGTCGCCGAGGGTCGTCTTCAGGGTGGCATACAGCTGCTCGGCCACGATCCGCCTTCCGTTGTCGTCCGCCGCGACACTTCGATCCTTCCACGGTCCCGCCTGCGCGTCTGCGGGCGGCCAGGACTTGTGGCGGGCGGGGAGCGCGACCCGGCGATTCGTGGCAGGGTCGACGTCAGGCCCCTGTTGCCCGCAATCACGGCGAAGGGAGCGATCGGCACCCATATGCCCGCCCGCGCGTGCCGCACCGGCCACCGGCAGGCATGATCCGTAAAAGGGTGGAAAGTCGAAATACCGTACGCCACCGAGGAGGAGGAACCCGTGACCCGCATCGAGAGCGTGCGCGCCGCGACCGGCTCGGCGAAGGACAGCGTGCTGCACGCCGCGGAAGCGGTGGCGCCCTACGCCGACACGGCCATGGAGCGTGCCGCGCACTACGCGCAGGAGGCACGCGTACGGCTGGCGCCCGTGGTGTCGCAGGCCGCCGGACAGGCCCGCGAACAGTACGACGCCCGGCTCGCCCCGCGCCTGGAGCAGGCTCTTGCCCATGTGCCGCCGAAGGTGGACCATGCCGCGCACGAGGCCGCCGTCCGCACCCGCAAGGCCGCCCGGCAGGCGGCCGAGTACTCGCGTCCGAGGATCGAGCAGGCCGTGGCCGCGGCCGCTCCGGTGCGCGACGAGGCCGCCGCGCGCGGTGCCGCCGCCATGGCCGCGCTGCGCGGTCAGGTCTCGGCGCAGGACATCCAGAAGCTGGCCCGGCGGAACCGGCGGCGGTGCCGGGCCGGGCGCGCCGTGAAGGCGCTCGCGCTGCTGGGTGTGCTGGCGGGCGGTGCCTTCGCGGCCTGGAAGTGGTGGGACAAGCAGGCCAACCCCGACTGGCTGGTCGAGCCTCCCGCGGCGACGGAGGTCCCCGACGGGCCCCGCATCACGGCCGTCGACGGCACCGACGCGTCCGGCCTGGACCCCGAGGTCCAGGCCAAGCAGGCGGAGGAGGACGCGGCCGACCGCGACGACCAGTCCTGAGTCCGCAGCTCCGCGTCACCGCGTGGGCGCTCGGTCGCTGTGCAGGAACAGGGCGCTGGTGAGGAGGCCGAGGAGCACGAGCGCGGCGTTCACGCCGATCGCGACCTTCAGGCCGCCGAGCATGGCCGGGACTGCGGTTCCGGTCATGGCGGCGGTGACGACGGCGCTCATGATCGGCGTGCCCATCGTGATGCCGACCTGCTGGGTCATGGTGGCGAGGCCGGTGGCCAGGCCCTGTTCGTGATCGGGCAGACCCGTCGTGGCGGTGACCATGAAGCCCACGATGACGAGCATGTTGCCGACACCGCCGAGGAAGCTGGCGGCCAGCATCAGCCACATCCACGAGCGGTCCGCGCCGAGGCCGAGCAGGGCCGCGGTGAACACGGTCTGCAGGATTCCGCCCACGATCAGCGTCCGCTTGCTGCCGGTCTTCCCGATGATCTTCGGCGCCGTGATGCCGCCGGTGACCGTTCCCAGGCCGAGGACGCCGAAGGACAGGCCGGCGGTGAGCGCGGAGAAGCCGAGCACGTCCTGGAGGTAGAGGGTCAGCGGGAAGACCAGGGAGCACTCGGTGAGGAACGCGATCAGACCGGCGACGTTGCCCCAGGCCACGGACCGCTTGCGGAGCACGCCGAGCGGCACCAGCGGAGCGGACACCTTGCTCTCGACGGCGTAGAACACCAGCAGCAGGACCACGCCCGCCGCCAGCGACACCAGGGTGGTCGCCGAGGTCCAGCCCTTCTCGCCCGCCTGGGTGAGCCCGAAGATGACGGCCAGCAGGCCGAGCGTGACGCTGATGGCGCCGGGCAGGTCCAGCGTGGGGCGCTCGTCGGGCCGGGACTCCCTGATGACCGTCGGGGCGACGAGCAGCACGGCGAGGGCGACGGGCACGTTGATGAAGAACGCCCACCGCCACGACAGCAGGTCGGTCAGCACGCCGCCGAGGACGGCGCCGGTGGTGAAACCGCTGGACATCAGTGCCCCGTTGAGGCCGAGCGCCTTCTGGCGCAGCGGGCCCTCCGGGAACGAGGTCGTCATCAGCGACAGCGCGGCAGGGGTCACGGCGGCGGTGGCCAGGCCCTGGAAGACGCGGGCCGCGATCAGCATCTCCGGGTTCCGCGCCAGCCCGCCGACGAGCGAGGCCGCGCTCAGGACCACGAGGCCGCCGAGGAACAGCCGGCGCCGGCCGAACAGGTCCGCGACCCGGCCGAAGAGCAGGGTGAAGCCCGCCGCGCACAGCGCGAACGCGGTGGCGATCCACTGCAGGTGCGCCAGCGGGAAGCCCAGGTCCCCGCCGATCACGGGCAGCGCCACGTTCAGGATGGCGAAGTCCACGGCGAGCATGAACTGCGTGGCGAGCAGCAGTACCAGTACCAGCCGGAGCCGGGGGGTGAGCACGGCCGGTGCCGCGTCGGCGACGGAGCCGGGAGCGGTACCGGCCGCCTCCGTATCGGTGACAGACATGACGTCGGGTCCTTTTCCTCAAGGTTCCTGACGCGCGGCGCACTCGGTCGCGTCACGCGCGGTTTCGGAAAAGAGGCTCGTCGGCGCCGGGATCCCCAGCCAGAACCCTGTCGTGCACAGCCGGCACGAGGGTAGTCATTCCAGCACCACCCTCAAGGCTTCCGGCCCTCGGGACCAGCGCGCATCATGGGAGGTCCGTGGGCACAGCCTGTCGCAGTCCGCCGACCTGGAGACATGAATGGACGCCTCGTCCGAGCTGGGAGACTTCCTCAAGTCGCGCCGCGCCGCGCTGCGGCCCGAGGACGTCGGCATCACCCCGCACCCGACCCGCCGCCGCGTCACGGGACTGCGCCGCGAGGAGCTGGCGATGCTCGCGGGCGTCAGCATCACCCACTACACCCGCCTCGAACAGGGCCGCACCACCGGCGTCTCCGACGGCCTGCTGGAGGCCATCGCGCGCACCCTGCGCCTCACCGACGACGAGACGGCCCACCTGTTGGACCTCGCCCGCCCCACGACCGCGTCGTCCCGCTCCGCACCGCCCCGGGTGGCGTACGCCAGCGCCTCGGCCCGGCAGTTGCTGGCGGCCATGACCGACGTGCCGGCCCTCGTCATGGACCGGCGGGGCGACGTCCTCGCGTGGAACCAGCTGGGCCACGCGCTGCTCGCCGGACACCTGGCGCCCGAGAGCCCCGACACGCCCGCCACCCGCCCCAACCTGACGCGGATGCTGTTCCTGGACGAGCAGTACCGGGACCTGTACGCGAACTGGTACGACCAGGCCCAACTCGCCGTGGCCTCCCTGCGCCTGGTCGCCGGCCGCCACCGCGACGACCGCTCCCTGGCCGAGCTGGTCGGTCAGCTCTGCATGAACTGCGACGAGTTCGCCTCTCTGTGGGCCCGGCACCCGGTACGCACGTGCACCTCCGGGGTGAAGCAGCTGCGTCACCCCCTGGTCGGTGCGATGGAGCTCAGCTTCGAGAACCTCGTCCTCCCCGGCACCTCGGGCCAACGCATGATCGCCTATACGGCCGAGTCGGGCTCGTCGTCGGAGGCGGCACTGCGGCTCCTGGGGAGTCTTTCCTGCGCTCAGTGGCGTGGGCGGCTGAACCAGGCCACGCCGTCCTTCTGAGCCATGAAGACGATCAGCAGGACGCCGACGGCCAGTTCTGCGAGGGCTGCCATGACGATGGCGGCGGGGGCGATGCCGGCGGTGAGGCCGAGAGTGAGGGTGCCGGCCGCGCAGAGCCAGGCGCCGTAGACGATCGTGCCGATGCGGAGGGCGTTGCCGCCCTTGCCGAACCGGGCGGCGAGAACGAGCGCGAGGGCGGCGAAGGTGGCACCTGAGAGCATCCCGGACTGCGCCATGCCCCTCTGCGCTGCCGCCTCCTGCTCCGCCTCGTGGACGGCGGGGGCCATGAGCCCCGAAGATCCGCTGTAGGGGGCGAGGGCGTTCTGCGCTGCCTCGGCCTGAGCGAGCGCGGCCAGACCCAGAACGACCAGAAGGCCCGCCAGGAGGAACAGGACGATGCGAGCCGCCTTGACCTGCTGCGGCATGTTCAGGGAGGCGGCGGCGTACCCCGGCTGTCGCACGTACCCGAAGCCGGGCGAGATCTGAGGCCGCGGTGGGTGACGCGGCGGGGGCGGCATGTACGGGACGCCGGTTCCCGGCTGTCGGCGCGGAAGGCTGCTCTGCTCGGGCTCGGGGCGAAGTGACTCGTTCATGCGGATCGTTCTCCCTCGGTCTTGGAGTGGCGGGTCAGAGGGTGAGGGCTCCTGCGGTGTGGCAGAAGCCCTCACCGAACGGGCAGGGTGAGGTCACCCCGCGGCGTTCATGCGGTCAGCCGCGGCCGTCGCATGCCGTGCAGTCGCCGCTGCCGCGGCAGCTGTCGCACCACCGTCCTCAGTACGTACGGGCCTTCTCCCAGCCGCGCGCGTTGTCCAGCGTCGTCTTGAAGTAGTTCCTGGGCGGGACGCCCTGACCGTCGGGCAGGTGCTTGCCGCTGAGGGCGGGGCTGTACTTGCGGAAGATCGCGATCGACTTCGTGAGGCAGTTGTTGAAGCCGATGTCGTAGCCGTTGTTCTTCATGTTGTCGTAGGTGCGTTGCGCGGCCCTGAGGTCACCGCCGGCCGTGTTGATGCACCGGTAGGCGTCGTAGTAGCCCGCCCTGTGGTGGTCGTCCCGCTTGATGCTGCTGCGGAGGCCGTCCCAGGTGCCGCCCTTGATCCAGCTGCCGTTGTAGTCGCCGGCCGGGATGTGCGGCTTGCCCTTGTAGCCCTCGGTGGCGCCCCAGATCCAGTGGTTGGTGTTCTTCGGGTCGCGGATCGCCCAGGCGACGTGGCCGTACGTCCGGCCGGCGAACCGGGCGCCTTCCTTGTCCAGGAAGAGGCACGCCCGGCCGCCGGTGACGGCCTCGGCCGTGCCCGGGGCGACCATCGGCGCGGCGGTCGCCGTCAGCACGGCCGCGAGGAGGGTCAGGAGTGTGCGATGCTTTCGGGTCGTCGATCGGTTCATGGCAGGACTCCGTTCGGAAGTAAGTGGGTTGATGGCGCATCAGCTCGCTGCCGTCCGCCGCGATTCACTCTCCTGAATGCCGGAGGCCCGTTCCAGATCTTTCGTCCGGCAGGCACTTGCAGTGCCCTGTGCACAAGCTCTGACCTGCTGTTTCACTAGCGCAGTGCAAGCTTTGGGCGGGAGGAGAAGCCGCGGTGGGGGAACAGGGAGAGGGTTTCGAAGAGCTGGCGTACGGCCTCGTCCAGGCCCTGGACGAGTGGAGCGAGTGCCTGCACGAGGTGATGGCAGGCCCTGGGCCCTCCCGGTCGGGGCTGGTCGCTCGGTTGCGGGACGCGGAGCCGAAGATCGACAACCCTCTCCTGGGGCAGTGGCTGCTCGGCCGCGATCAGCTGCTCGGTGAGAACAAGAGATCCGGCCGCGTGCCGACGGTCCAGGACACCGCCCGGATCGTGGCGGCCTTCCGAGCCGATGCGGCGCCCCAGCGCCGGCGGCTGATGGGGATCGCCCAGCGGATCGAGTTCCACAAGGCCGAGCTGCAGAAGATCAAGGGTCATCAATGGCGCAGCGCTGTGGTCACGGCGCTCAGGGCCCCGGCGTCGGCGGCCGAGGCTGCTGCTCCTCAGGCCGTCCGGAGCGAGGACAGCGAGCAGCTCGCCGCTGGACCTACCACCCCGCCGACGGCCGCGGGCCCTGCCGGCTCTCCCGCCTCCCGCTCATGGAAGCGGCCTGCCGCCATTGCCGCGACCGTCGGCCTGCTGATCACCCTGGCGATCGCCGCGAAGGGATGGTCGGGGTCGGCCGAGCAAGGTGGTCAGGTCGGGCCTTCCGCCGGCTCGGCGACATCAGCCGCAGGAACAACACCCCGGTCCGGTGCCGCGTTGGGGGGAGACAGCCGCTGCTCTCCGCCCAAGGCCGGTCCGTCGGGTGTGCAGCTGCGCGCCTGTGCGAAGGTCGAGCGCGACCGGGTGGTTTTCGCCCTCAAGGTCGACAACCCCACGGCCACCGCCGCGCCGGTCACGGTGAAGGTGGGCGGCTTCTGGGCAGGAGCGGCGCACGTCTGCGAGCCCGGACCTGCCCTCACCCACATCACCGTCGATCCGGGGACGACATTCACCACTGATCCGGCTCACTGCGGGACGGGGCGCCAGGAGGCCCCGCTGGCCTATCAGGGGGAGGCATACATCGCCGCGGGCGACGGGCAGGAGTGGACCGGCCACGCGTGGTCTCCCCGCGCCAACGTCTACTCGGACCGGGAAACCCAGTGGCGGTGCGGTGGCGACGTACCGTGCTAGAAGCGTGGCGCAAAGGGCGAGGGCTGCCACAGCGGGCAGGATCGTCCCATGCCGCACTCCTGGCCCAGCCATCTCGATGTCGGGGCGGTCCGCTTCGCGCGGCCGACCGCGAAGTACGACGAGGTCCTCGTCTTCTACCGTGACGTCCTCGGCCTTCCGGTGCTCGCGCAATGGCGCGGCCACCAGGGCTACGACGGCGTCGTCCTCGGTCTGCCAGGTACCCGGGTGCACATGGAACTGCTGCAGCACGGCGACCCGCCCCGCATCCCCGAGCCGCATCCGGAGAACCAGTTGGTGCTCTATCTTCGGGGCCCCGAAGCCGTCGCGGTCGCCGCCCGGCGGCTCGGCGAGTTCGGGTACAGCCCGGTTCCCGCCGCGAACCCCTACTGGCCGGAACACGGCGCCGTTCTCTTCGAGGACCCGGACGGCTGGCAGGTCGTACTGGCGCCCTGGATCTTCGGCGAAGAGCCCCCACCGAGCCCCCACTGAGTCCCCGAGGAGCCCCCGAGGCGCCCCCGGTGAAGCGGTCGGCGACGGTCTCGACGCGGGCCGGATTTCCGGTCACCGGAGAACCGGAAGGAAGTCCGTCAGGTAGGGCGGCGATCGCTTGCGGGAAAGGTGGGGCCTCATTACGGTCGAGCGTGTTCGTAGAAGTTTTGACGTAACGCAGGGCAGCAGTCGGGACTCTGAGGGGTCGTCGGTGGTGGGTACGCCGGCGTCGGGTTCCTGTCTGTCGAACACAGTCCGTGGGGGGAAATATGAGGATCATGTCCGCAGGGCTCGTCGAGGCCGCCGTGGCGGGGGAACCCGACTGAGTCGTCGTCCCCTCCTCCCACCTCGATCAACAGGGCTCGAGTCGGGAGGAAGGGCGTTTCTGTCACGCCTCCTTCGGCGCAGGACCGACGCGGGCGCCCCGCTCGGCGAAGGAGACGACGAAGCTCTTCAGCGCCGTCAGGTCGGCGGCCTCGTCACCTGCCTCCAGGCACAGTCGGCTGAGCTGCGGCATCACCATCGGCCAGGCACCCAGCCCGATCAAGGTCAGCAGCAGGCGTCCGCTGTCGTCCTCGGAGCAGTCGGCGCTCTCCGCCAGGGCCTTGGCCGCGACCGCGTACCAGGAGGCCCGGCCGGAGGTGTCGGCGGTTCCGAGATGCCCTTCCTGCAGGCCTTCGAACATGAGCAGTCGGAGCAGGGTGGGGTCGTTGCGGTGGTAGTCGAAGATCCGGCCCACGTAGTCGCCGATTGAGCCCTCGCCCGGACGTACCTCCCGGACGAGTTCACTCATCGCCTCGGCGACAACGGCCCTGAACAGGCCCTCCTTGCTGTCGAAGTGTCCATAGATCCGTTCCTTGTTGACGCCTGCCCGCTCCGCGATGCGGTTCACCCGCGCTCCGGCGATGCCGTAGCTGCTGAACTCCACCCGCGCGGCGTCCAGGAGTCGGCGCTTGGTCGTTTCCGTGCTTCCAGCCATGTGACCACTGTATCGACTTAGGCATCCAACCGGTTGGTTGACTACAACCGATGCGCATGCAAGGATCTCCAACCAACAGGTTGGATGGCTCTGCCGACGCAGCCGGAGCCTCCCTGTCCCTCTCGTTCTTGACCGTCGCCGACGGCAAGAGTCCAAGGCCGGACGCACCGCGGCACCGGTCTGCCTCCACCGAACGTCCCAACGGAAAGGCCATCAGGCACGTGAAGATCGCAATCTCAGGTACGTACTCGGCCGGCAAGACGTCGACGGTCATGGCCCTGTCCCGCTACACCGGGGTCCCGCGCACCCTGGCCCGCACCATCCGGGAGATCCTCCCCGAGGCGGTGCCCGGCAAGGCCCTCGCCGAGGTCACGCCGGCGGAGTTCCTCCAGCTGATGCTGCGCCGGCACACGGGGCGGGTCGCGGCGGAGGCCGTGCTCGGCGATCACTTCATCTCCGACGGCTCCTCGCTGCAGGAGTGGCTGTACGGCGCGGGCCGCGTCATGCACGGGATGAACCCGAACGCCACCGCGGACAACGCGGGCGGCCGCGCGGTCGTGCAGGAGGCGGAGATGGAGTTCTTCGCCAAGGTCGTCGACCAGTACGCCATCGCGCTGAAGCAGCACGTGAAGGACACCTACGACGCGTACGTCCACCTGGAGCACGAGCTCCCGATCGCCGCGGACGGCCACCGGCCGATGAACGAGGGCTTCCGGGCGACGATCGACAAGATGCTGCTGCAGACGCTGGACGAGCTGGAGATCCCGTACCACATCATCCGGGGCACCATGCCGGAGCGACTGACGCGGATCTGCGAGCTGTTCGACCTCAAGCCCGTGATGAGCATGGACGAGGCCCTGGAACTGTCCCGCCAGGACTACGCGGCCCAGGACTTCCGCCTGGAGACGGAGCGCGTCGCGCAGGCCGCCTGAGCGGCAGCGCCCGCGGCTCCCACCCCCCTGACCACGTCCACGTTCCTTTCCCGGAGGCACTCGCCATGTCCAAGAAGCCGTCCGTCGTCATCGCCTACTACTCCGGCTTCGGCCACACCGAC